>DASWKS010000568.1:0-2276 GCA_036396495.1 Gemmatimonadales bacterium | reverse complement strand
AGGAGGAGATCGAAGAGACGGCACTCGACGTCGCCGCCAAGCTGCGATCGGTGCGCCGCGGCCTGGGCGTGGTGAGCCGGCTCCGGCGCTTCGTCGGCGGAGGACGAAGGAAGCGGGTGCGGGAGGGATGAGGTGGGGGTCGACGGGGGTCGACGGGGGTCGAAGGCGGTCCTTGTTTCGGTCGAAGGGGGTCGAAGAGGGTCGAAGGCGGTCGAGGGCGGTTACAGCCGTTCTGGCCGTCTTTTTTGTGGCGCTCTTTGTTCTGCCGGATTCTGCGTGGGCCTGGACCCCGGGCACTCACATCTGGCTAGGCGAGACCATTCTCGCCAACCTCCACCTGCTGCCCGCCAGCGTGTCCGATCTGCTGCACGCATTCCCGTACGATTTTCTCTACGGCAGCATCGCACCCGACATCTCGTTTGCCAAGCGCTACGTCCCGCCCGGGCGGCACTCGCACTTCTGGCACGTGGGCCAGGAGGTGTACGCCGACGCTCCCAGCGACGCGATGAAGGCGTTCGGGCTGGGCTATCTGGCGCATCTCTCGGCGGACACCATGGCGCACAACTTTTACGTGCCGCGCCAGCTGCTGCTCACCAGCAGTACCCGCTCGATGGGCCACAGCTACTGGGAGATCCGGGCCGAGACCCATCTCACCGACGAGTACGCCCGCAAGGCCCGCGACATCATCCGGATGGACCATGCCCAGGCGGACCGGCACCTGGAGCGGATCATCTCGCCCACCATTTTCAGCGTGCCCACCAACCGCCGGATCTTCCGCGGCATGGTGCATCTGGCGCACACCCGTACCTGGCAGCGGGCCATGCAGGCGGCGCGGGAGCGGAGCCGCTGGCTGCTCACCAACCAGGACCTGGAGCAGCACCTGGGCGCGGCCTACGACGCGACGGTGGAAGTGCTGGCCGATGAGAAGGCGCTGGCCCGCCGTCTGGATCCCTCGGGACATCTCCCGCTCAGCAAGGCCAAGGCGATGCGGCGCAGCGCGATCCTGCGGGGGGCCTGGTACGAACCGGAACGGCTGGTGCAGGTGGCGCAAGAACAGTTCGGCCTGCCCGCGCTGCTGCCGGGCTACTTCGCGGACTCGGCCGTCAAAAAGCCCTGGGAGCTCCCGGCCCCGGCGCATGCGCTGGCGGAGGAGAGTCAGGGCGACCGCAGATTGACGATTGACGATTGACGATTGCCGGCGGGCTCCGACCCGAATCCAAGGCGATGCGCTTCGCCTAACGATTGTCAATCGTCAATCGTCAATCGTCAATGGTTGATGGAAAGCTCCCGCACCGCTTCGATCAGCCTTTCCACCTCTTCATTGGTGGTGTAGCAGGCGCACCCTGCCCGCACCAGGCCTTCCACCTTGAGCCGCTGCACCACCGTCGCCGCATAGAAGTCCCCGTGGGACAGGAAGAGCCCGGCGGTGGCCAGCTCGCGCGCGACTGCCTTCGAGGTCTTGCCTTCGACGGTGAACGCGAGGGTCGGGGTCCGGTCCCGATCCGGGGGCGGGCCGTAGACCCGGACGCCGGGGAGGGCCCGCAACCCGGACCAGAGCCGTTCGAACTGAGGTGCCGAACGACGGTGCAGCTCGGCGTAGGCGTGCTCCAGGGCCTCCCGCCGGGACGCCCGGCCGGGAGCGATCCCCGCCAGAAAATCGACCGCGGCCCTGGTTCCGACGATCGCCTCGTGGCTCAGGGTCCCGCTCTCCAGCCGCTCGGGCACAGCATCGGGTGCGGGCTCCAGCTTGGGAACCGGGACTTCCTCCAGCAGAACCCCCCGGCCCCACATGACCCCCAGGTGGGGTCCGTAGAACTTGTACGGCGAACAGGCCAGGAAGTCACAGGCGATCTGCTTGACATCCACCAGCTGGTGGGGCGCGAAGTGCACCGCGTCCACGAACGACAGGACCCCCCGTTCCCGCGCCATGCGGCAGACCGCCCCGACATCGGTGATGGTCCCAAGGGCGTTGGACGCCGCGCCGATCGCCAGCAGCCGGACCCGTCCCTCCAGGGCCCGGTCCAGTCCCTTCCAGTCGAGCTCCCCGCTGCGGCGATCGAAGCGCACCGACCGGATGGTCACGCCCCGTTCCGCCACCAGGGTCTCCCAGGGGGCTCGGTTGGCGTGATGGTCCAGATCGGTGATGACGAGGATGTCGCCCTTGTCGAAGCGCCGGCCCAGCCCGCGCGCCAGGTGGAACGTGAGCGTGGTCATGTTCTGGCCGAAGACCACCTGCTCGGGCCGGCAGAAGAGGAGATCGCCGACGGCGGCGCGGG
>DASWKS010000567.1:0-3028 GCA_036396495.1 Gemmatimonadales bacterium | reverse complement strand
CCCAGCTTACCGGTGCCAGCTTGGGGCCGCATCCGGTCCGACCACGGATGTCAGCTTGGTCAGACCCAAGCCGTCGGCTGAATTCACCGAATACAGCTCGACGTCGGTTCCGAAGAGCCCGGCCGTGAACACGAGTTTGGTGCCATCGGGGGACCAGGTCGGCGCGTATTCCGATCCAGCGCCGAGATGGGCCAGCTCAAGGAGGATAGGGCCATCGTGCACCAATGAAGATGCCACGATGATCTCGCCCTCATTCACGCTGGACCAGAATGCCACCTTGGTTCCGTCGGGCGAGTACATAGGGTTGCTGCAGGGATTGACCCCGCAGGCATAAACCAGGCTGAAGGTGGGGCTATCGGAGTTCACCTTCCAGATACCGGGAATCGCGTTCTCGGTGCTGGCAAACATGATCTTGCTGCCGTCGGGCGACCAGCTAGGCTGCTTGTGGCTCGAATTGAAGGTGTGCTGGGTCGGATTGGAGCCATCGATGTTCATGATGAACAGCCCCCCGCCGGCGCAGGCCCGCTGGAACACGATCCGGGTGCCGTCGGGAGAAGGAGCGGGATTCCGGTCGGCGCAGCCGCCGAAGGTGAGCTGCACCACATTGCTCCCGTCCGCATTCATGATGAAGATGTTCTCGGCGCCGGCGCGGCTGCTGACGAAGACGATCTTGGTCCGGTCGGCGGTCCAGCGCGGGCTACCGTTGTAGCCGCTGGCGGGGGTGAGCCGAACTACGTTGCCCCCGTCCGGGTTCATGCTGTAGATGTCGGTAAATCCATTGGCGTCCTTGTGCGTGTAAACGATTCGGTTGCTGGGCTTGACGCCCTTGCCCTTGCCGCCGCCCTTGGCGATGTCCGGGCCGATCGCAGTGGACCGGGTGGTGGACGGAGCGGTGAGGCTGTCGTCGCCGCAGGCGCCGAGGAGCATGGCGGCGGCGAGGGTCAGGGTGGAGAAGATGGTGGAACGCATGGTGTGCCTCCTGATCGGGTTGTTGGATACCTGCTCGGGTCCTGTCGGGGCTTGCGTTCTTGCCGGCCCATTCGACGGGACCTACGTTACCGATCGGCGTCCAGACGCTCTCAAGGTCTTCTCAAGGCGTCACAAGTCATTGCGAATCCAAACGTTGGGTGGGCTGTCGGCGCACAGCGCCGAGGGGTTGCTGTCGGGCGAGGCGGCGCAACCACGCCGCTTGGCGCTGCTGGCGCTCCTGGCCCGGGTGGGAGATCGGGGGATCTCGCGTGACCGCTTGGTGGGTTACCTCTGGCCCGAAGCGGATGAAGACCGGGCCCGGCGGAGTCTGAGCCAGGCGCTCTATTCGTTGCGCCAAGGGTTGCGTAGCGAGGAGTTGTTTCTGGGCACCCAGGAGCTACGGCTCAACCCCGCCCTGGTGACCAGCGATCTGGCGGAGTTCGATTCGACTCGGCGCGAGGGCAACTGGGGAAGAGCCGCCGAGCTCTACACCGGACCATTCCTGGACGGGTTCCACCTCCCCGGGACCTCCGAGTTCGAACGTTGGGCGGAAGCCGAACGCCAGACGCTGAACAACGAGTACGCCGAATTGCTCGAGCGTCTGGCCGTTCAGGCGGACCGGAGCGGGGAGTACCGGAGCGCCGTTGGGTGGTGGCGTAAGCTCGCGGCCCTCGACCCCCTCAATGCCCGTATCGCCCTCGCTTTGATGCGATCGCAGGTGGCCGCGGGCGATCGCACCGCGGCGCTGCGGCACGCCCGCGTGTATCAGGCCCTGGTGGAGCAGGAGCTCGATCTCCCGGCCGACCGCGAAGTCCTGGCTCTGGCGGAACGGATTCGGACCCAGCCGGTGGACCCAGTCGAACCCGTGTCACCGCCGATCCGTGAGCCTTTGGCCGGCCCGGCTCTACCAGTCCCGTTACAAGTTCCTCCCGCGCCAGAGCCGGTTCCTGGAATGGCCGAGGCTCCCTCACGAGCTCCGGTCAGGCGCGCTTATCTGACCGGGATCGTACTGCTTCCGGTTGTGGTACTGCTCGCGCTCTGGGCCTGGTCGTCGCGTGATCGCGGTGGCCCTGTCGCGCTACCGGCGGAGACGCCGCTGCTCATGGTGGGCCGGATCGCGGACTATGGAGGGGCGCCTAACGGCGGGCTGGGACGCCCGCTGGCCGACATGATCGGCACCGATCTGGCCCGGGCGCCGCGACTCAAGGTGATCAGTACCGCGCGGGTCTATGGGATCCTGGCTCAGCTCCGGGTTTCCGATACCGTGTCAGCCGCGCTCATGAGCGCGGCGCGGCACGCCGGAGCGACCGAGCTGCTGGACGGAGCCCTCTTTGACCTGGGTGGAGGGCGGATCAGGCTCGATCTGCGCCGGGTGGACGTAGCGACCGGCTCCGTGCTCGGGGCCTATTCGGTGCAGGGCAGCGATCCCTTCGGACTGGCGGACAGCGCCACCGTATTGCTGGTGGCCGATCTCGGCACCACAGCTCCGGGTGGACTGATCGCCGATCTCACCACCCGATCGCTGGACGCGTACCGCGCCTACGATGCCGGCCTGCAGGACTATTTCCGCCGGTCGTTCGCCGCCGCGGAACGGCATTTCGCCGATGCGCTCCGGGCCGATTCCAGGTTCGCGATGGCGTCCTTTTACTACGCGGTGGCTTCGGAGGACGGTGCCGAGCGGATCGCGAGACTCAACCACGCGCTGCGCCTGGCCGCCCATGCCAGCGATCGTGAGCGTCTGATCATTTCAGCGTACTGGGCATTGGCGAACGCGGCGCCGTCCACCCGGGCTCTGGCGGAGACCCTGGCGGTGCGGTATCCCGCTGAGGTGGATGCCCATCTGTTCCTGGGCCACGCACTCTACATGCAGGAGGATTTCCTGGGCGGTATCCGCTCGTTCGCCCGGGTGATTGCGATGGACTCTCTCGGCCTGCGTGGGGGAGGAGCCCGCTGCGCAGCGTGCGATGCCTATTCGAACCTGATCGCGGGATATGCCACGGTGGATTCGTTCTCGGCCGCGCTCGCGGCCGCGCGCGCCTGGGGTGCAGCCCAGCCCAGG
>DASWKS010000566.1:0-2875 GCA_036396495.1 Gemmatimonadales bacterium | reverse complement strand
TGCCCCGGGTGCCTATGGAAGCGAGCGGCACCAGCGGCATGAAGGCGGCCCTCAACGCGGTGCCGCAGCTTTCCACGCTGGATGGCTGGTGGGAGGAGGGGTGGGACGGCTCGAACGGGTGGACCATCCAGCGTCACGAGGAGGCGCTCTCCCCCGAGGAAGCCGACGCGCGCGATGCCGAGTCGCTCTACCGGCTGCTCGAAGAGGAGGTGGTCCCGCTTTATTACGAGCGAGACGCCCGCGGCATCCCGATCGGGTGGGTGGATCGTATGCGCAATGCGTTGCGGGTCGCGGCCGGCCAGTTTACGGCCCACCGGATGCTGCGCGACTACAGCGAGCGTTACTATGTGCCTGCTATGCGAGGCGATGTGAGTGCCGACGACCCGCCAATCGCCTGAGACGACTTCCGACCGGCCCTACGCCCGGCGGCCGGTCTCCGCCCTGCGGCTGTCCGATGGCACGCCGGTCACCGTGGTGCATCTTGCTGTCGAGTACTTTCCCTACGCGCGAACCGGCGGCCTGGCCGAGGCGGCCAACGGACTGGCCCGCTTCCAGAGCTTTGCCGGCGTGCCCACCATGGTGGTCATGCCGCTGCACCGGAGCGCCCGGTCCCTGGCCGGCCCCCTGGAACCGATCGGCGCCCCGATCGAGGTAGAGCTGGGTGGCCGGCGGGAATCGTTCCAGCTGCTGCGCCAGTCCCGCGCCCGCGACCGGGCCCGGGTGTTCTTCCTGCAGCACGATGGGTTCTTCGACCGGGCCGGCATCTATGGGGAAGCGGGCGCCGACTACCCCGACAACGCCGAGCGGTGGGCCTTCTTCTGCCGCGCCGCCGTCGACGCGTTGCCCCGGCTCGCGCCGGTCCCTCTGATCCTGCACGCCCATGACTGGCACGCCGCGCTCGCCTTCGTCTATCTCCGGACCCGGTTCCGGGGCGATCCCTGGCACGACGCCGTCCGGACCGTTCTGTCGGTGCACAACGCCGGCTTCCAGGGCCACTACCCGCCCTCGATGTTGGGGGCACTGGGGATCCCGCCGGCGTTGTTCAACTGGCGGCGGCTGGAGTGGTACGGCCAGATCAATCTGCTCAAGGGCGGACTGGTCTTCGCGGATGCCGTGGTCACGGTCAGCCCCAACCACGCCCGGGAGCTCTGCACCGACGCGGGCGGGTTCGGCCTGCAGGACACCTTCCGAGCACTGGGGGCGAGGTTCACCGGTATTCTCAACGGCATCGACCAGCGGACCTGGGATCCGGAGTCGGACCGGGTGATCGCCGCCCGCTACAGTCGCGACGATCCTTCCGCCAAGGTGGCCTGCAAGCGCGCCGTGCAGCAGCGGTTCGGCCTGCAGGAAAACGTCCGCACTCCCCTGTTTGTCATGGCGGCGCGGCTGGTCACCCAGAAGGGCATCGACATCATCCTCGACGGTCCCTACCTGGTGGGCCTCGCCGCCCAGTTCGCCTTTCTCGGCTCGGGTGAGCAGCGGTTCGAACGGGCGCTGCACCAGCTGTCCCGTGTGTTCCCGGGGCGGGTGGCGGTGACGACCCACTTCAGCGACGAGCTGGAGCACGAGCTCATGGCCGGCGGTGACTTTCTCCTGATGCCCTGCCAATACGAGCCCTGCGGCCTTACCCAGATGCGGGCGCAGCGATACGGGACCCTGCCGGTGGTCCGTCGGGTGGGCGGACTGGCCGATACGGTCGAGGATGGAACCACCGGCTTCGTGTTCGACGAGTATGGCCCCGAGCCGCTGCTGGGCGCGGCCCTGCGGGGCCTCGACGCGTGGAGCAACCCCGAGGAACGGCGCCGGCTCTGCCGCGAGGCCATGCAGCGCGATTTCAGCTGGGAGACGTCGGTCGACCGCTACCTGGCGCTGTACCGCCGGGTGCTGGCGGGCGACCTGGCGGCTTCGCTCTGATGGACTTCGTCCTCACGCTCCACAGTCACCTGCCCTGGGTGCTGCATCACGGGCGCTGGCCCCACGGCAGCGATTGGCTGTGCGAGGCCGCGGTCGACACCTACCTCCCGCTGCTCGAAGTGCTGGAGCGTCTGGAGCTGGACGACCAGCCCGTTCCGCTCACCATCGGGGTCACGCCGGTGCTGGCCAATCAACTGGCGCATCCCGATCTGGCGACCGAGCTGGAAGGGTTTCTGGAGCAGCGGCTGGCGGCCTGCGTGGAGGCGACGCGGGATTTCGAAGCCAGCGGCGAGACCCAGCTCCGGCCCCTCACTCAGTTCTGGCACACCCGGCTTACCCGGCTCCGCAACCTGTTCCTGCGGCTGGACGGGGGCATGATCGGCACCCTCGCTCGCCACGCCCGTGCCGGCCGCATCGAGCTGCTCTCCTCGGCCGCGACCCACGGGTTCCTGCCCCTGCTGCGCCGGCCCGAAAGCGTGCAGCTGCAGTTGCGGCTGGGACGCCAGGAGCATCGCCGGCTCTTCGGCCTCGACCCGGCCGGGTGCTGGCTGCCCGAATGCGCCTATCGCGACGGACTGGAGCAGCCGCTCCGCGACGCCGGCTTCGATTTCTTCTTTGTCGACGCCCACATGGCCAAGGCCGGCAGATCGCTGGGTCTGTACGGTGAGCGCGACTTCGTGGACGGCATGCGGGAGCCGGAGGACACGCCGCTCGACGCGGTGTATCCCCGGAGTCCCTACCGCGCCTACTACCTCCGGCCCGAACGGGGTGCCCCGGTGGCCGTCCTGGTGCGGGAGCCGGAGACGACCTTGCAGGTGTGGAGCCGGCACCAGGGATACCCCGGTGATGGCGGGTATCTCGAGTTTCACAAGATCCGGTGGCCCGGCGGGCTCAAGCTCTGGCGGGTGACCAACCCGGATGTGGACCTGGGCGGCAAGCAACCCTACGATCCCAACGTCGG
>DASWKS010000565.1:0-1927 GCA_036396495.1 Gemmatimonadales bacterium | reverse complement strand
AGGCCGCACGGCCAGCGGGACGAAGAAGATATCGACCGGCGTCTCGAAGATGGTGAACAATGGCCCACCACTGGGGCCGCCGGCTGCGCCTTGGAACGGCGGCATGACCCGGCCGCCGAGCGGGTCGTCGTACTCGGTGTGGACCCAGCCGGAGCCGTAGATGGCATATTCGCCCTCCCCGGCGATATCGTCGCGCAGGACGGCGCCGCCGTAGATGAACTTGAAATCCCCGGGCAGGTCGCCTTCCGGGCCGTTGCCGGACTGGAGATGGTAGGCGTCGTCGAAGCGCCAGTATTCGGCCTGGTTGTCGCTGCCCCGGATGATCTCGCGCACCCGCACGCCGGGGCGCTCGACCGCATTGTAGAAATAGGCCCAGAAATCGAACTCATCCGGGTGGGTTCCGACCACGCCCGCAGCCGGATCGGTGGCCGTGATCAGGGGAATCTGGTTCCCGCGGACCAGTTCGGACAGGTCTATGGCGTCGGTGTAGCCCTCGAACGCGGCAACCTGCGCAAGGGCTCGCTGGGCCAGCTCATTTTGCTGGTCGAGGATCTGGATGCTCGAATGGACGATGCCAGAAACGGAGGCCCTCAGATTCAGCGCCGGATCCGTGAGTTCCGTGATCGGCGTGCTCCACAATATGTCCCCGCTGAAATACGGGAGCTGGAAGTGGTCTCTTTGTTGATCGCCGTAATCGGTGTCGAAGCTCCAGACCGGCGCCAGATAGGTCAGCCCGTCCGGGCCGCGCCGGCCGTGCACGGCGATAGCCGGGTCCGGTGAGGCGATGACGCCCCCGAAGGTCATCCGACCGACCCACAGATTCCCCGCTCCGGAGAAGCGCGCCTCCGCGTCGACGCGGTATTCGCCGGGACGATCGAAAAGATACCTCGCTCCGCCCCCGTCCCACCAGCCGAACGCATTGGCTGTCCCCGAGTATTCGGCCGATGCCGTCGACCCATCTGCATGAAAGGTTGTCACGGTGTAATCGACCGAAACCGGTAAACCCGGCATCACGTACAGTGCGACCGGCAGGCTGTCGCCCACCTCGAAAGGCGTGCCCGGCAGAGCAGCGGTTTCGATATCGAGCACATCCGCGACGGTGACGTCGTAAGTGCCCGAGATCAGATAGGTTCTCCCGTAGACATCGGCAATCCGGCCTTCGAGCGTGATGACGTAATCCCCGTCGATCGGGAATTCGTAAGCAAAGGTCCTGCCGGGACCGAGCAGCTGCGGCACCTCCCCCAGGCTCCCGCCGCCCTCGGAGACGTTCGTGTTCCACGGTGTGACCGGCGTGCTCGTCGCCAGGCGGGTGAGCGGCCCCGGGCCGAGCGCGTCGACGACCCCGTCGGGGCGCACGATCCGGATGTTCAGTTCTCCTGCGGAGAGATCGAAGTTGACCGCCGGGAGCAGCCCGGGAAATGCCCGGTCCACGCCACCGACCATCGGCAGGTAAGGACCGAGCTGGTAGTTCCAGGGCACAGCGAATCGATCCAGCCTGGGGATGACCGGGCTGTGGTGGGTCACTGCGCGGGTGCTGAACGCAAACCAGCCCTGGTCTTCGCGGGCGATGACCCCGCCGCGCGACCCTTCGCTGAGCACGTCGGCCAGCAGTGTGGCGGCCAGGCGGGTCGGCGCGGGATCGCCGACCTCCATGATCGCGAGCCGATCGCCGTTGCAGCAGCGGGCGTACAGCCGCTGCTCCAGCGGGTCTACCACTACAGGCGGCAATTGTCCCTGGTGATGGACCCAGGCAAACAGGATATAGCGGCCGTCCCTGAAACCGGCAGGCACCTGAGCGTTCCCTTCTACGGTACCAGTCCAAACAGCCCCTTCTTTCTGCCAGGTAAACTCAACCTCCGCCAGCGTGGCGAGCGGTTGGGCGCCCCAGGTCCGTTCGATGGCCAGCCCTGAGGGGGTCCGAAGGACG
>DASWKS010000564.1:0-4540 GCA_036396495.1 Gemmatimonadales bacterium | reverse complement strand
CGTCGCTCGCGACGCAGGATCTTCCCAGCCGGATCGAAGGCGCTCCGGACGGCACGGTTCGGATGTCCTTCGCGGCCAAGCCGGGGGTGTGCGGCAATGGCCGGAACATCTCCACCCATCGGCGCGGCAGCCGGGACGGCTGGGAGCACGATTGCGATGACGGTCCGGTTCGAGTGGCCCTGGAAGTTCGGGGCCGGCGAGTGACCGCCATCCGGAGTTACGTGGGCGGGCGGTGGCGGTCGTTGGAGACCAGCCGGCAGGGAGGCGAGATCACGGACTTGGGCGCGGTGAGCGCCCCGGCGGCGGCGGGCTATTTCCTGAACCTGGCTGAACGTGAGGTCCGGGTCAAAGGCGATCTGGTCTTGCCGGCGGTCATCGCCGACAGCACCGAGGCCTGGCCCGCCCTGCTTCGCATTGCCAAGAACGATCGGATCGGCACCGAAACCCGGAAGCACGCGGTGTTCTGGCTCAGCCAGGAGGCGGGTGACGCGGCCACCCGGGGCCTGTCCGACCTGGTCGAGGACGATGATGAAGACCGGGAAGTACGGAAACAGGCGGTGTTCGCGCTGTCGCAGCTTCCCCACGACCAGGGCGTGCCGGCCCTGATCAAGGTGGCGCGGACCAATACCGACCGCGAGATCCGCAAGAGCGCCATCTTCTGGCTGGGACAGTCGGAGGACCCGCGGGCGATCGCGCTGTTCGAGGAGCTTCTCACCAAACGCTAGAGGGGGCGGGTGGGAGGGGGGAATAAACCGGAGAATGCCCAGTGCCCAATGCCGATTGCAGAAAGAGTCGGTCCGGCGCGCTCCCTCTGCATTGGGCATTGGGCATTGGGCATTCTCCGGTTCACTCCCCCCTCAGAGACCCAACCTCCGAGTCACCTCTTCCGGGCATCCCGTCCATTCCGCGACGAAGGTGTTGCCCTGATATCCCAGGTCCTTCACGCCTTCCTTGCTGGAGTAGAAGCCGTTCGCCACCAGATCGCGAAAGCGGGTGAAGAACGCCACCCCGGCCGACAGCTCGGGCCGAGCCCTGGCCGGCCAGGCGATGTCGTCCAACAACCCCTTCCGGTCCAGGTCGTTGCCCTCTACGAATCGCCGGCCGAAGCGGCGGACCGATTCGCGCTCCAGCCAGGCCAGTCCGCCCCGGACCGGGGTCTGCAAGGC
Organism: Gemmatimonadales bacterium; assembly: GCA_036396495.1. Classification (GTDB taxonomy): domain Bacteria; phylum Gemmatimonadota; class Gemmatimonadetes; order Gemmatimonadales; family GWC2-71-9; genus SZUA-320. Next base: position 3,374 of record DASWKS010000564.1, on the reverse strand, counting down.
GGGCTGGTCGGTCATCACGAAGTCGATGAACTCCGGCACCCCGGCATCGGTGGCGCTGCCGGAGCGCTCGTCGCGGGGGATGATCAGATCGGCCAGCAAGCGCACGGTTTCCCATTCGGCCGGCGTGAAGAAAGCCGGCTGGAACGGCCCAGCCGCGGCCGCGTGGGCCACGTGGCGGCTGGCGCGTTCCCGGATCGCGGGAGACAACGGGATCAGCAGGGAAGCCGGTGCCGCAGCCAGGAGCGCCAGCAGCTCGCGGCGGTCCAGCGGGCTCACAAGGTCCTCCGCTTCATCTGACCGGCGATGTAGTCGCTGGTTCGCATCGAGAGCGCCAGGATGGTCCAGGTCGGGTTCTTGTCGGCCTGGGAGACGAACGAACCCCCGTCGGTGATGAACAGGTTCTTCACCTCGTGTGCCTGACAGTTGCCGTTCAGCACCGAGGAACGGGGATCGTTCCCCATCCGGGTGGTTCCCAGCTCATGGATGATCTTGCCACCGGCGGCGATCCCGCCGGTCTCGGCGTCGAAACTCCCGGTCGGGGTTCCGCCCATCGCATCGATCAACTGGGCAAAGGTCTTCTGCATGTGCTTCGCCTGCCGGATTTCATGGTCGCTCCACTGCCAGTGGAACCGCAGCACCGGGATGCCCCATCGATCGACCACCCCGGGATCGATCTCGCAGTAGCAATGCTCATTGGGAATCTGCTCGCCTCGTCCGTCGAACCCGATGGTGGCCCCGTAATAGCTTCGGGCCGCAGCCTTGAGCGCCGGACCGTAGCCCCCGCCGATGGGACGCTGGTGCAGACCGCTCATGGCACCGGCACCCGGCATGCCGTGACCGCCCCAGATCTCGATGTGGTAGCCACGGGGAAAATCGAGCTGGCGGTTGTCGAGTACCCAGGGGAAGTAGAGGTGGGCACCACCCACCCCGTCACAGTTGTGGGACGGCAGGTCCAGCATCCGGGGAACGAACCCGCCCCTGCCGGCTCCAACCGTATCGGTCAGATACTTCCCTACCACTCCGCTCCCGTTGGCCAGACCTTGAGGATGGCGAGAGGATTTCGAGTTGAGCAGGAGTCGCGCGGATTCGCAGGCACTGGCCGCCAGCACTACGACGCGGGCCCGGACCTCCCGGTCCGCGCCGGTCGACTTGTCGATGAAGGCCACACCCCGGGCCGAGCCGTCGGCCGCCACCGTCACCTCCCGCGCCATCGCGTTGGGGATGATGGTGAGCCGGCCGGTATCGAGCGCCGGTCTGAGCAGCACGCCGGGCGAGGAGAAGTTCGCGTTGGCCCGGCAGCCGCGATGGCACTGGCCGCAATAATGACACGCCGGCCGGCCATTGTGGGGCCGGGTCAGGATCGACAAGCGCGACGGGATGATGGTCATGCCGAGCTTCCGCGCCGCCTCTTTCACCAGCAGCTCCCAGCAGCGGGGCTCGGGCGGCGGCAGAAAGACCCCATCCGGCTCGTTCGGCAGGTTCTCCACGCTCCCAAAGATCCCGATGAGCCGGTCGACCTGGTCGTAATAGGGCTTGACGTCGTCGTAACTGATGGGCCAGTCGTCGCCCAGGCCATCGAGGCTCTTCCGGCGAAAATCGGAGGGACCGAACCGGAGCGAGATCCGACCCCAGTGGTTGGTGCGTCCGCCCAGGATCCGGCCGCGGTACCAGTCGAAGGTGGTGCCGGGCGCCTGGGTGTAGGGTTCGCCTTCGATATCCCAGCCGCCATCGCCGGCATCGAATTCGCCGAACGGTCTCAGCCGGGTCCCACCCCCACGTCGAGGCGATTCGTAGTTCCACTTCCACATGTCGCTGTGCTCGGTGGGCCACCAGAGCGGACCGGCTTCGAGCAGGGTGACCCGCGCGCCGGCGCGGGTGAGCATGTAGGCGGCCATGCCGCCCCCGGCGCCGCTGCCCACGATGACTACGTCAGGCGAGTCTTGCCGCATGCCGATGGGGTCAGGGATTGCGGTCGTACGAGAACATCAGGGAGCTGAACCTCCAGCCGCCGCTATCGGCCGCAGCCAGCAGCACCAGTTTCCCCCGGCTCGCCCGGCCATCGTAGTGAAAGACGAAATCGGCCCACACGGCCGCGAGCCGGCCCTGCTGCTCGATCCGGACGTTCTCCAGCTCCTCGCGCATCTCGCGGGCCCGCTGGAATCCCAGCCGCTGGGCCTCGAGGAAGTCCTTGAGCGATCGGAAGGTCAGCGTCCCATCCGCGTTGGTCGAAAGCGAGGTAAAGCCGGGCCGGAAGAGCTGGGTCCAGACGTCGAAGGAATCGCGGGAATAGAGCCCGGTGTAGTCGCGTACGATCCGCTCCAGCACGGTATCGACGGGCGCCGGCCGCTGGGCCCCCGCGGGAGCGACCCCAATGACCATCGCCGAAAGCAGACACCGCAGGCGTCGCATCATGGTGTGCCTCGGGCCGGAAGATCCACGTAGCGGTTGATGAGGGAAGGATGCTACCGGGCGCGAGACCTCGCCAGTCCCGCGAGGTCGGCTCGCTCGACCCGCGATTAGGACTGATTCAAGAAGCCGCTGCGGCGGATTCGCGGGGCGGCGGGTTGGGCAGCTTCTGTTCCTGCTGGCGACGGGATCGGCCCTGGGCCACCTCCATCGCTTCCAGCCCGAAGATGCAGAACGTGATCCAGGCGAAGCCGAGCAGGTACCCGGCGATCACGTCGGAGGGGTAGTGGACTCCGAGATACATGCGCGAAGCCCCGATGGCCACGATGAGGATCGCGGCCAGCGTGTTGACCAGCACCTTGAACCAACCTCGCCCGCCTAACCGACCCATCAGGTACGCCAACAGGATGTACACCACGATCGCCGACATGGCATGGCCCGAGGGGAAGGAGGCCGACACCGGACGTTGAAATGGGGTCTCGAGCACGAACAGCTCGGGCCGAGGCCGGTCGAACGAGCCCTTGAACGCCTGGTTCAGCAAGTCGGAGCCGGCCACCCCGACCACCACCAGAATGACCGCGAGCCGATGGCGCTGGACCCAGAGAAAGGCGCACATGACCAGCGCAATCGTGATCACGGCGGCCCCGTTACCAATCGAGGTGATCTGCATCGTCAGCCGGTCGCGCCAGGGGCTTGCGTGGCCGTTCATCCAGAGCAGGATCCTCTCATCGAACTGGCGGGTCGCGCCCTGGGCCACCTCCTCCGCCAGCTCGGCGAACACCCAGATCCCGGCCACCGCCAGGGCCAGCCCCAACACCAGGAAGAGGCCGAATGCGGCATAGAATCCATGCAGATGGCCTGCCAGCCAGCGCAGGATCGTAACCAGCGGATGAAACGGGCCCTTCACTGCGGCCCGGGAGGCGTGTTCGGCGATGGTCCACTCCCTGACGGTGTCTATCTAATAGACG
>DASWKS010000563.1:0-1698 GCA_036396495.1 Gemmatimonadales bacterium | reverse complement strand
GCCTCCCAATCGATGTCGGTGCGCGGGAGCTTTCTGGGGACAGCAGGTTTCATCGGCCCGCCCGGTGTGGATAGGATTCTATACACAAAGTGGGTTTGTGTAAAGCAATCGCCTGATAGCTATACCCAATGCGGTGTGGGGACACGTATGCTATGCACAAGCCCGAGCACCTGTGGGTCGGTCGCAAGGCAGCTTGTCTGCACCAGATAAGGTGTGGGGCAGCCTCGGCGTCTAGACGCCCGCCATCTGCCGAGTGAGGATTGCCGGTGCTCCGTGGGCCGCACCCGTTCAGCCCTGATCCCATCTCCAGTTCGGTGGGTCCCAGACCCCCGCAGACGTACCACTCAGAATCGGTCCAAGGAACCGTTGAGCGCCGCCCGTCGCCTGGGCCAGGTCCTCCCACCCCAGTTTCAACTCGTCGTTGAGCCTGCGGAAGGGGGCCCACCAGCTCTCAGGCGGCAGAGGAAGTTCCGGAGGAACCGCGTGCGTCAAGCGGACCTCGAAGGTTTGCTTGATCGCCTCGCGCAACTTGGCCGCATCCAGCCGGGCCTCGCTGGCGATGAGCAGGATGTCCGCCAGATCTCTGACACGGCTGCTCTGTTGACCCCTTGGAAACGGCCTGGTGTAAGCATGCAGTTTCTCGGCGACCTGCTGCGAAAGCGGATAGGCGGGCACGCGCACCGGCTCGATTCCGGCGAACGCCAGCAGGTCCGGCGTCTCAAGGATTTCGGCCGGCTCGACCACCGGATCACCCGTGCCAACGTCAACGTGGAAGTCCTCGAACCGGCGTCCGTCCAGCCTGGACTGGACCGCGAACCGCTGACCCCCGGGCTGGTCCTCGCCAGGAATCTCCACCGGCATGGCGATCTCGAACTCGAACCAGTCCTGCGCGTCGATCCCGGCCGCCTCACGCAGTTCATTCCAGCTGTCGGCGCCGGGTTCCACCTGCAGCAGGTCCAGGTCTCGCGTGGTCCGTGATCGGTCGCCAAACCTCAGTTGAAGCGCGAACCCGCCCTTGAGCAGCCAGGCCGAAGGCTCGGCCGCCTGCAGGCGGGCCAGCAAGCGATCGAAAGCCACCATCTTGCGCAGCCGGACCAGCGGCGCTCCGGTGCTGACGGCCTGGTTTCGCAACCGGTCTTCCAGGGCGCGGCGGAAGGCGGCCGCGGTTTCGTAGTTCATGGGGAACGAAGCCGAAGGAAGCGACGGAAGATCCGGGCGGCCCGACCGCCGTACCGGTCCGCGGCGTCCTCCAGCTGTCGGTATCCAACCAGGCCGCGATCCACGGCCTCCTGAATGGCCTGCTGGACGCGGTCCACGGAAGTGCCCGATCTGGCGACATCGGCCAGCGTGCGGGGCACGGTCGTTACCCGCAGGCCTTCCCTGGAGCTGATCTCATCGGGAGCAATCCGCAGGGTGTGCTGGCGGATCCTCGGGCGGCGGCGGGAGGCCGTCGGCGGGACAGTCAAGTGGACCTCTGCCGGCAGGACGTCGCTGAGCTCGTAGAGCGCCAGCGCGCTGTCGTGTGAGACCACCGAGTGCGGCCCGGCGCGCAGCTGTGCGATGAACAGGTCCTCAAGGGGCGAAGCGGGAAACTGTCGCAGCCGATAGACGCCGCGAGCCGCACGCTCGAAGCGACCTGCCCTAGCATGGTAGCTCAGCAGGTCACTGGTGAAACCCGCCTCTCGCGCCTGAGCCGCG
>DASWKS010000562.1:0-4766 GCA_036396495.1 Gemmatimonadales bacterium | reverse complement strand
CTCCGCCTCGCGCGCTAGCTGCCACGAGGTCTGGGCCAGACGAAGACTGGTGGCCATCAGGCCGCTCACCACGACGCCGAGGCAGAGCAACACGATCGGCAGAGGAGAGCTGGTGGCGCTCAACAACAGCGGGGTCGGGGCGACCGTGAGGGTCCAGGAGAGGGGGCCCACGGCGAGATAGGCATATCCGCGGCGGGTGCCGCGCCGACAACTGGTTTCATCGCGGGCAAACAGAGTCCGGCCGCCGGTGCTGACCGTCAGGCAGAGATCGCGATCGCTGGTCCCGATCGCGCGGGTGAAGAGCCGCTCCAGATTGATGAAACCCGCCAGCTTGCCGGTGCAGGTCGAGTCGCCGCAGGCCGCGACCCGCACCGCCAGCAGCGTCTCCGATTCCACCAGCTCGGCCGAAACCGGATCGGTGGGGTACCCGTGCATCCGGACCGTGTCCACGGCGCCGGACCGCTCCCCCTGGCGGAGCCGGTCCACCCAGGCCGCCGCGGTCCAGGGCACCACTGCCCGCAGCTGGTCGTCCCGGTCGATCCAGGCCACGGCCTCATACAGATCGATGTCGCGCACCGCGGCAGTGGCGTCGTCGGTCCAGGCGGCGAGAGACAGTTGCCCGGTGCGCCGCCCGAGACGGCCCAAGTCCTTGATCAGGGCATCGATCTGGGCGGCGACCGACTGCCGCGCCACCGCCGCCTCGTAACCCAGGCGCTCATCCAGCCTTTCCTCGTCCCGCTGCACCAGCGCCTTCCAGAAAAGCGCCGTGGCCGTGACACCGGCCATGGCGATGGCGGCCGCCGACCAGCGGGGAAGGGTTGCGAGGGCCATGTCGCGCCGCCACGCGATCGCCACGATGCTCGAGCCCAGCAGCAGCAGACCGAGGGCGCCGTAGAGTGACATCCCCGCCACAACGCTATGCCGCAACTCCTGCAGCACTCCGGTGAGGTACCCCAACAGCACGATGCCGCCCACGGAGGCCACCGTCACGCCCAGCACCCCCGCGGTGATGTCGATAGCATCGGTGTGCCGGTTCACGCTGAGCGCCAGCAGAGCCGTCCCGCTGAACATGAGACACAGGGCCGACCCCGCGGCCATGCGTCCGGGGTAACGGACGCCGGGCAATTCGGCGTCGGTGGGGAGCAGGAGCCGGTCGATCCCGAAATCGAGGTTGAGGAGGTATTGCAGGAAGGTCAGGCTGCTGATGACGATCACGACCGTGGCAGCGAAGCGGGCGATCCTCCGGCTGCCGTGATCGACTGCGCCCAGTGCCGCGGCTGCCCCCAACAGGGTAAGCGCGGCATTAGGAGATAGGGCCGGAAATCCGGCACCCAGCCGCACCAGGCTGTCCCATCCCGCCGCCCACCCGACCAACACGGTCAGTCCCAGCCAGGCGATGAGAAGCGCTGTCAGGCGCGCGAGGAGGTGGGGAAGCCGCTCCTCGAACCTGGCAGGAAGGCCGGGCGCTGCAGGTGCCGTCACCGCGGGGCCGCCAGTTGAAAGACCATGTGGTCCCAGTGGCGACGATCAGGATGTGAGGGTATTGCACGAGCGCATGCGATGCAAGATGTGATCGACGCGGAAGGGGTTGACCCACGTCGACGGCGTGCACTAGCTTGGCCAGCAGAGTGAACGATCGGTCCGCGCTGCTGGGCGGACCGGCCTGACGAGTGAAGCTCGAGACTTCGCCCGTCGAAGGCGCGAAACGGGGGCCGCGGTTAGGGCCTCATTCGCGCCTTTTGTCTTTTCACCGGCCGCTCATTCCGGGCGGCGGCAATTCCAAGGGAGGATGCCTGCAATGATCACCGGTCACTTCACCGTCGCCTTGGGCACGCTGGGTCTGCTCGCCCTGGTCGGCAGTAACCCAGCCACATGGACCGCGAAACTCGAGGGAAAGGATCGATCGGCCATCAGCGGAACCGCCCGGGTCGAAGCACCGGCTGCGCCCGCGGTGACCCCGGACCCCGCCATGCCGCCCCGCGACACAATGCCGCCGCCCGCCCCGGAGCCGGCCAAACCGATGGACAACCAGCTCCGCGCCACGCTGTCCATCACCAACGCGCCCCAGAACGCGACGCTGTCCTGGCACGTGCATCAGGGCAAGTGCGGCAGCAACGGACCCATCGTCGGTTCGAGCGCGGCCTATCAGCCAGTCAAGGTGGATGCCCAAGGCAGCGGGACGGCCTCCGCATCGGTGACCGCGAGCCTGCAGGAGAAGGGTGAGTACTACGCCGACGTGCACTCGTCCCAGGACCAGGGCGCCCAAGTGGCCGCCTGCGGTACTCTGGAGTACCAGCGGACCCGGGCCGACGATCTCTAATCGACCCGCTCGTGTCGTCCCCCGGCCTCAACCGGCAATCGCCGGGTTTGGCCGCGGGGACGGCGAGGTTCCTTGCGCACAAAAAGCCATCCGCAGATTACGCGGATTACGCCGATGTCAAACCACAAAGCAACAACGGCACTTTGGGGGATGTGCTTGGTGAGCCCATCCGTGTAATCCGTGTAATCCGTGGATGACTTTTGCTCCGTAATCCGCGCGATATGTGAACGCGGTCTCAGGCGCACTAAGGGGAACGCTGTACCGTCGCAGTTTGGCGGGCGAACTGGGCCGCTTCGGTCGAGCCGTCCAGCGCGGTCGTGCAAGCCAGGCCGCCGGTGATGGTTTGCAGCACCTGGTCGAAGTAGCCGGTGCCGACCTCGCGCTGGTGCCGAGTCGCGGTGTATCCCCGTGATTCGGCGGCGAACTCGGCTTCCTGCAGCCGCGCGTAGGCCGCCATGCCGCGGTCGCGATAGTCTTCCGCCAGCTCGAACATGCCGTAGTTGAGGGCGTGGAACCCGGCCAGCGTGACGAACTGGAAGCGATAGCCCATCGCGCCCAGCTCCCGCTGGAACCGCGCGATGGTGATATCGTCCAGCTTGCGCTTCCAGTTGAACGAGGGGGAACAGTTGTAGGCCAGCAGCTTGCCGGGGAAGCGGGCGTGGACCGCTTCCGCGAATTGGCGAGCCTCGTCGAGGTCCGGGGTCGAGGTCTCGCACCACAGCAGGTCAGCGTAGGGCGCGTAGGCCAGGGCCCGAGCGATCGCCATGTCCAGCCCGCCGCTGATGCGGAAGAAGCCCTCCGGCGTGCGCTCGCCGGTGAGGAAGGCCTGGTCCCGGGAATCGATATCGCTGGTGAGCAGCTTGGCGCTGTCGGCGTCGGTGCGCGCGACCAGCAGGGTCGGCACGTCGCACACGTCCGCGGCCAGCCGCGCCGCCACCAGGGTGCGGATGAACTGCCCGGTGGGGACCAGCACCTTGCCGCCCAGATGGCCGCACTTCTTTTCACTCGAGAGCTGGTCCTCGAAGTGCACCGCCGCGGCGCCGGCTTCGATCATCCCCTTCATCAGCTCGAACGCGTTGAGCGGGCCACCGAAACCGGCTTCCGCATCGGCCACGATCGGCACCAGCCAGTCGCGGGTGGCGTCCTGGCCCTCGGCCCGCTCGATCTCGTCGGCGCGTAGCAACGCCTGGTTCAGCCGCCGCACCATCGCGGGCACGCTGTTGGCCGGGTAGAGGCTCTGGTCGGGATAGGTCTGTCCCGCCAGGTTGGCGTCGGCCGCCACCTGCCAGCCGGAGAGGTAGATCGCCCGAAGCCCGGCCCGGACCTGCTGCACCGCCTGGCCGCCCGACAAAGCGCCCAGCGCGTTGATATAGTCCTCGCTCTGCAACAACGCCCAGAGCCGGCGCGCCCCGTGCTCGGCGAGGCTGTAGGCGATCCGAAGCGACGGACGCAGCCGTTCGACCGCCTCGGCGTCATAGGGGCGGCTGATCCCGGTCCAGCGATCAGCGGGAGTGGACCGGCCGTTACGGGCGAATGGGTTCTGGTCGATCATTGCAGCCTCGTATGATGGGGCCTGGGTTCAGTCGAGCAGATCGTACGCCGGGAGGGTCAGGAACTCCCGGCATTCGGTGGCCGTGGCCAGACGCTCGAAGAGCGTGGTGGCCTCGGGAAAGCGTCCCTGGCGAAAGCGCTCGGTTCCCACCTCCGCCTCAATGACTCGCAGCTCCTGGTCGGTGAACTGCCGCACCAGCTCGGCGGTCACCGCCGTTCCATCCTCCAGCGTGGCTCCATGATGGAGCCATTGCCACACCTGGGTCCGGGAGATTTCCGCGGTCGCGGCGTCCTCCATCAGATGGTAGAGCGGGACACACCCGACGCCCCGCAGCCACGACTCCAGGTACTGGATCCCGACCCGGATGTTGTGCCTGAGTCCGGTGGCGGTGCGAGTCCCGCTGGGTACCAGGAGGAGGTCGCCGGCGCTCACGTTCACGTCCTCCCGCAGCCGCTCGAGCTGGTTGGGACCGGTCATGGTGGCGGCGAACACCTCACGGGCCAGCGCTACCAGTCCCGGGTGAGCCACCCAGGTGCCGTCGTGGCCGTCGGTCACTTCCCGGAGCTTGTCGGCTCGCACCTTGGCCAAGGCGTTCGCACTGGCCGCCGGGTCGTCCCGAATCGGAATCTGGGCCGCCATGCCCCCCATGGCGTGGACCCCGCGGCGATGGCAGGTCTGCACCACCAGCTGGGTATAGGCCCGCATGCAAGGCTGTTCCATCGTCACCTGGGAGCGGTCCGGCAGCACCGCCGCGGGATCGTGCCGGCGGGTCTTGATGAAGCTGAAGATGTAGTCCCAACGCCCGCAGTTGAGCCCGGCGGAATGCTGGCGCAGCTCCCACAGGATCTCGTGCATCTCGAAGGCGGCCGGGAGGGTCTCGATCAGGACCGTGGC
>DASWKS010000561.1:0-2607 GCA_036396495.1 Gemmatimonadales bacterium | reverse complement strand
GGCCGCCCTGGAAGTGCGGCTCGGCGATCTGCAGCGGGCGCTGGAATCAGAGCTGCGCGGCAAGCTGCTCCGGATCCGCCTGGATTACGGACTCTATCACGCCCATGAGGAGCGGCTGGCGGCGGTAGTCGGCCACAGCATCGGCTCGGTTCGGGTGCTGTTGCGCAGCTCGTTGGCGCTGGCCGGGCTGGCCACACCCGCCACTGACGCCGAATTGGTGCCGGCCATTGGCGGACTCATCGGACTGGACAGCGCACCGCTGGAGCGGCTCCTGGCGCACCGGCGTAACCCTTCGTGGCGCTGTCCCCGGCCATTGTTCGAGTCCTACATCGGGATCGTGGAACAGACGACCCGATTCGCAGATCATTATCACCTGGGAGATCACTGATGCAGCATGCCCGGTTGCTCCTGGCCGGTCTGGTCGTCGCCTCGTTGTCAGGCTGCGGCTACAACGCCATGCAGCGGAAAGACGAGGCCGTGAACCAGGCTGCCAGCCAGATCAAAGTGCAGTTGCAACGCCGCTCGGACCTGATTCCCAATCTGGTGGAGACGGTAAAGGGAGTGGCCAGGCAGGAGTCGACCATCTACATCGGCGTGGCCGAGGCGCGGGCCCGTCTCAACGGCGCGATCCAGAGCGGCGATCTGGGTGAAATGTCGGCCGCCAACCAGGGGCTGACCGGCGCGCTGGGACGGCTGTTCGCGGTGGTGGAGGCCTATCCCGAGCTCAAGTCCAACCAGAATTTCCTCGCCCTGCAGGACGAACTGACGGGAACCGAGAACCGGATCGGGGTGGCGCGGCAGGATTACAACGAAAAGGTCAATGACTTCAACGCCTACATCCGGACCTTCCCCTACAACCTGACGGCCAAGATGTTCGGGCTGAGCAAACCGAGGGAGTACTTCGAGCTGACCAGCGAGAACGCGGCAGAAGCGCCCAAGGTGAAGTTCTGAGCCGGTTCAGTCCGCGATGACCGCGGGGAGCACGAATCGGAGCGGATCTACCGGAAGGCCCTTGACTCGCACCTCGTAATGCAGGTGCGGGCCATCGGCCAGCCCGGTCTGTCCCACCAGCGCGATAATCTCACCCCGCTGGACCCGCTGACCCGGCCTCACCAGCATCTTGGACACGTGGGCATACCGGGTGATGATGTCCCAGCCATGGTCGATTTCTACCGTCCAGCCGTAACCGCCTTCCCATGACGCCGTGATCACGCTGCCAGCGGCCGGCGCCTCGATGGCGGTGCCGCGCGGCGCCCGCACGTCGATCCCCAGGTGAGGCCGGGCGTACCCCAATACCGGATGGAAGCGGTGGCGTGAGAAGTTGCTGCTGAGCCATCCCTGAGTAGGCATCACCGAGGGGGTCGAGGCCAGGCGCTGGAGCGTGGCGCTCAGACTCTCCGCCTGCTCGCGGAACTTGCCCGCCAGCAGGCTCACCGGGCCCAGGGCATGCATGATGCTCACCAACGGATCGGGCGCGACCGGCCTCTCCCGCAGCAGCAGCGCCAGCGTGTCCTGCAGCTTCGAGAGCTGGAACCCGTCCTGCACCGGTGGGGCGATCGCGAGACCTGCTGCGCGGGTCGGGGGCGGGACCGAGCCGACCAGAAGGGCGAGACCGGCTACGACGATACACAGGCTGGCGAGGCCGCACAGCAGATCGATACCGAACCGTGTTAGTCGGCCACGCGCCATCACATTACTCGTCGTTGGCAGTCGAGTCGAAGAATTCTTCCCCGATCCCCACTGCGGGCGTGGGAATATCCCCCGCGGTGGAGGGTGTGTCAACCCGATGCTAGGCACCAGTAATGATTGTCGGACATGAGGTTACGATCCCACAATCCAGCGGATCCCACCGTTCACAACTCGACCCTCGGCGGGGGCCCAAAGATTGACGGTCCAGCGACCGTCTGGGGCGCGTTCCGGCCGCACGATCGAGTCATAGCGGGACTGCCGCCGGTCGGTGAGGTTCTCGAGGTTGAGGAACAGCCGGAAGCGGCCGATGCGATGTTCCGCCAGGAGCCCTACGATCAGATAGGCCGGCGTTGTGGTCCGGTAGGGATCGTCCTCGGTGTCCTGGCGTCCGGTGAAGAACAGCTCGGCTCCCAATCGACTGCGGCCTTCCCGCTCCCAGATTCCCACCACGCCAATAGCATGGCTCGGGTTGTACGGCACGCGCCGCCGGGTTGCCTCCGCGGGTGGCAGCTCGGTGGCGGCCAGACCGGTGTAGGTGGTGGTGAGGTGCAGCGGGCCGGCCCGGTATCGCGCCAACAATTCCACGCCGCCGGTGCGGGTGGTGCCGGCACTGTTGGCCAGCGCCACCCGTCCCGGTGCGCTGCCAACCAGGTCCACTGCGTCCTCGAGCAACGAGCCGAACAGTGTGGCGTTGAGTTCGAAGGATCCGACCGTTCCACCCAGGTCGATCGACCCGCCTACTGCCTGCTCGGCCCGGAGCCCGCTCGAAAGGTCCAGCCGCGCGAGTCCGATCGCTTCTACCTCCTCGACGAACGGGGTCGGCCCGAAGAACCCGGTGCCGGCGGCCACTCGGAGCGCCCAGCGCTCACCGAGCGAGGCTCGGGCGGCGAACCGCGGGCTGACGAAGGTACCAAATTC
>DASWKS010000560.1:0-4270 GCA_036396495.1 Gemmatimonadales bacterium | reverse complement strand
GGATTTCACCCGCGAAGCGGCCAATCTGCGGCTGGTGCGGACGAACTTCGCCGGGAACCGCCGGGTTCGCATCCCGGCGGTCTTCGACGACCTCTCGGGACCACGCGTGCTGGTGCTCGAGTTCATGGTGGGCACTCGGATCGACGCGCTCGACCCCGATCGGTTGCATGGCGGACTCCGCGTCGCCGGCGTGGTGGAGCGGCTGGTCGAGCTTTACCTCCAGATGATGCTGGAGCACGGCGTGTTTCACGCCGATCCCCACCCCGGGAATCTGCTGGTAGCCCCCGACGGCGTCCTGGTGCTGCTCGACTTCGGTGTCATCATCCCGGTCGCTCGCGATCGGCGGCGGCACATCCTCGATACCGCGTTCGCCGCGTTGCGCCGGGACCCGGCCGGGGTCACCGACGGGATGTATGCGCTGGGGATTGTGGAGCCCGGCGCGGATCGGGCCCAGATCGAACGGTTGGCGCGATTGCTGATCGACCTGGCCTCGGGCCGGACCACCACCCAGGAACGGCTCGACCTCCTTACCCACGAGATCATGGACGAGCTGTACGACTGGCCCGTTCGGCTGCCCAGCGACCTGGTGTATTACGGGCGCACTGCGGCGCTGATCGAAGGCATCGGGATGCGCTACGACGCCCGCTTCAATCCCCTCCAGGTGGCCGCCCCGGTTCTCTTCCGGATGCGGGGGGCCCTGCTGGCCTCGCTCTCCGACAGCCGAGTGCTCGACCAGCTCGACCTGCCGACCGTCATCGGGTTTGCGCTGGGAAAGGCGACGGCGGTCATCGCTGATGTCGGGGCGCGACTGCTGCAGTTTGCCCGCGGCGGATTGGAGGGGTTGGAGCGACCAGCTCCTAAACAGCTCCCCAGGCGGGCCGGCGCCGCCTGATTGCGACGCAGGGAGTTACGCGCTGGCTCAGGACCTGCCACCCCGCTGGCACATCGCTTGCTATTCATTAAGACCGTAATCACAACAGCTTTGTCGTGCTGGCGATGAGTAGCGCCCCACTATTGTGCCCGACCCTTCGGGCCGACCTGACGGTCACAGCGCTACGTAAGCCGACGATGGAGAACCAGGAGTGTCGGGAGCGCCCGAGTGCCAAGAGCACTCCTTGTGCTCGCGGCACTCTTGGCATGTCACGTTCCGGGTTCCAAGTGCCACGTGCGGTGCACGGTGCGGTGCCGCGTGCCGAGTTCGGGCCTGATTCCCAGCCTATCAGCGCACCCTGCACCCGGCACCCAGCACCGCACGTTGCACCGTACCCCCGGCACCCGGAACGCGGAACCCGGAACTCCTCCCCCAACATCCCCACCCCGCCGGGAGTATATGGGCTAATGCCCATCCGCTCCCCTCTGGTACGTACCGCTCTCCTTGCGATTGCGCTGATGCTGCCGGCCTCTCCCGCCGCGTCCCAGGTAGGATCTACCACCGACATTCTCACAGGCATTGTGCGTGACTCCGCCGGCCGGCCGGTGAGCGAGGCCGTGGTCGAGGCCATCTCGCTCGAGACCCAGGTGAGCCGTGCCACTCGCACCGATGCCCGCGGGCGATGGGTCATCGTCTTCCCGGATGGCGGCGGCCAGTATCGCCTGGTGGTGCGGTTCATCGGCATGGTGCCGGTGGAGCGGCTGGTGGCGCGTCAGGCGGACGAGGACCGGCTGGTGGCGGACGTCACCCTCGCCCGGACCACCCAGCGGCTGCAGGACATCGTGGTCCGGGGCCGGCCAGGACCGGTCGTGGCGCCCAACGCGCCCACGCCGGGATCGATCGAGCGGGTGGTTACTTCGGAACAGGCGGCGCGGTTGCCGCTCGACGCCGGCGATCTCAATGCCCTGGCGCTGCTCGCGCCCGGCGTCGTAGCGGTCGATGCGACCGATTCGACCGGGGCGGGATTCTCGGTCGCCGGTCAACGTCCCGGCGCCAACAACACCACTCTGGACGGGATGAGCTTCGGGGCATCGACCGTCCCCCAGGACGGCCTTCGTGCCACCCGGATCATCACCAATACATACGACGCGGCCCGGGGCCAATTCAGCGGCGGCCAGATCGCGTCGATCACGCGAAGCGGTACCAACCAGCTCGCCGGCAGCGAGAACTACTCGCTGCGGGACCAGTTCCTCGAGCTGGATGGCGAGGACCCCGAGGTCTACGCCCGGGGCCTCACCCTGCATCAGCTGTCCGGCGGCCTGGGGGTCCCCTGAGCCGGAACCGCCTCTTCCTATTCGGCTCGTTGCAGGGCCGCCTGCGCTCGGACGACATGTTGACCCTGTTGAGCGCGCCCGAAGCGGTCCTGCTCGGTCAGGGCGTCAGTCCCGATTCTGTGACCCGGTTCATTGACATTCTGTCCCAACGTTCACTGCCGGTCACGCTGGCCGATCAGGACAACCGCGACACCGACAACTGGTCGGCGCTCACCCGGCTCGACTGGATGGCGAGTTCGAACCACACCCTGACCCTGCGGGGAGACTGGCGCGGCACGACGGCGGAGCCGGCCCGGGTGGGGGCGATGACCCTGCCCCAGACCGGCGGGCGCCAGACCAGCTGGGGCGGCGGGGGGTTCGCCACGCTCACCAGCCGGTTCGGCAGCGCCATCATCAACGAGCTGAAGGGCTACCTCTCGGCGCGCTCACAGGAAAGCAATCCGTTTCTGGCCCTTCCCCAGGGTCGGGTCCAGGTCGCCTCGACGGTGGAGGAGGCCCAGGCGGTCTCGTCGCTCACCTTCGGGGGAAATCCGTCCTTCCCCACCCGAAGCTCCGCCACCACCCTTGAAGTGAGCAACGAGGTGAGCTGGCTGACCGGTGGCGCGGCCCTCCGCTTCAAGCTCGGACTGCTGTACAACCGGACCAGCACGTCCCAGGACGGGTCGTTCAACCGCTTCGGGACCTTCAGCTTCAACTCCCTGACGGATCTCGAGGCCGACCGTCCCGCGAGCTTCACCCGCACCCTCGAGCCGACCATCCGTGACGGCAGCAGCAGCAACTCGGCGCTGTATCTGGCGGACGTCTGGCGGCCGGCGGCGGGATGGCAGGTCACGTGGGGCGGCCGGCTGGAGCGCTCGTCGGCCGGTGGCGCGGCGACGTACGACCCGGATGTCGAGCAGCTCTTCGAACGCCGGACCGACCAGTTGCCCTCGGAGATTCACCTGAGTCCCCGGATTGGCTTCACCTGGGGGCCGGGAGCCGATTCGGACCGGGGCCGCCCATCGGCCGTCACCATTCGCGGCGGTGTGGGCGAGTTCCGGAGCGCCTTCAATGCCGGCCTCTTTTCCGCGGCGCAATCGACCGGAACCGCGCGGTCGCTCGAGTCGCAGCTGGTCTGTGTGGGCGATGCGGTTCCCTTCCCCGATTGGAACGCATTCCTGGCCGATCCGTCGGCGATACCGACGGCATGCAATGGCGGAGGCCCGTCGCCCGCACCGACCCGGAGTCCCACGCTCACGGTCTTCGATCCCGAGTACGGCTCCCCCAGGAGCTAGCGCGCCTCGTTAGGCGTGCAGCACCGGATGGGCCTGGTCGGATGGTCGGCCGATCTGTCGTGGGCCCGCGGAGTTTCGCAGACCGGATACACCGACCTGAACCTGGCGCCGGTCCCGAGCTTTGCGCTGGTGGCCGAGGCCAATCGGCCGGTCTACGCACCGGCGGCCGGCATCGAGCCTGCGACCGGTGCCACCAGTCTGCTCGCGTCGCGCCGGCATCCCCAGTTCGGGCAGGTGCTCTCGGTGGACTCACGGCTGGAGAGCGAGTCGTACCAGCTGACGCTGGCCGCCAACGGGATCACCCGGGGCGGCATCGTCTTCAGCGGGGCCTACACCCTGGCTCGCTCGCGCGATCAGGCGAGCGGCGGCGGGTTCGGCAGCGCGAGTATGGCGGGCGATCCCAACCAGCGGGAGTGGTCGACCAGCGACTTCGAACGGCGGCATTCCTTCCAGACCACCGCGACCGTCCCGGTGGGTCAGAGTCTCGAGATCACCTCCATCGGCCGGCTCGGCTCCGGGGTCCCCTTCGGCGGGGGTCCGGGTGCGGGTGATTTCCTGGAACGCTTCGAGACCCTGATTCCCAATCCGGCCAGACAGATCCTGGAGTTGCGGCTGGGTCTCCGATTGAGTGACGACCAGGTTAGGCGCCTCACCGAGGTCGGAGACAGCACCGCTCGGCGCACCAAGGAGCTGGCCGACTCGGCCCGGGCGGCTATCCAGCGCGCCGGACCGAGCCCGGATCCGTTCCGGCTGATGGGCGGCATCAGACCGTTGTTGGAACAGGGACAGAC
>DASWKS010000559.1:0-1660 GCA_036396495.1 Gemmatimonadales bacterium | reverse complement strand
CCGGACATGGTGTGGAAAACCGGCTCCAGGTCGGCCACGCTGCGAGCGATTGGCCCCACTGTGTCCAACGAGGACCCGAACGCGATCAGACCGTAGCGAGAGACCCGGCCGTAGGAGGTCTTCAAGCCGGTGACGCCGCAGAACGCGGCGGGCTGCCGAATGGAGCCGCCAGTGTCGGTGCCGAGGGCGGCGTAACTGAACCGGGCGGCCACCGCGGCGGCCGAGCCTCCGGAAGACCCACCCGGTACCCGATCCAAATCCCATGGGTTGTGGGTGACCCCGTAGGCCGAATTCTCGGTCGAGGAACCCATCGCAAACTCATCGGTGTTGGTCTTGCCAACCACGACCGCTCCGGCGTGCAACAGGCGCGAGACACTGGTGGCGGTGTAGGGCGGGCGGAACCCTTCCAAGATTCTCGATCCGGCGGTTGCGGGAGCGCCCTCGACGCACAGCACGTCTTTCACCGCGAGCGGGATGCCGTGTACGAGCGGAACCGGGCCGCCCGGATTCTGGCGCAGCCAGTCATCGGCTGCCCGAGCTTGCGCCAGAGCCAGCTCGTCGGTGACGGTCAGGAAGGCGTGGATCCGTGAATCGACAGCCCGAATGCGGTCTAAACAGGCTTGGGTCAATTCGACAGACGAGACGTCGCCGGCCCGCAAGGCACCGGCAGCTTCCAGCAGGGTCAGATCGGTCGGGGCAGCCATATCAGTGCGGTCCGGGCGGGAAGATCATTCCGGGTCTCCTGACCCGGATGGCCACCGCCGAGGGCGGCGACTCGACGCCTCGCCGGCGACTAGGGCTGTTCTTCCAGGACCCGGGGAACCCGGAACATGCCCGCCTCGGAAAAAGGTGCATTGGATAGCATCAGCTCAGGAGGAAGGCTTGGACGGACTTCGTCGGGGCGGAGGGGGGCAGTTAGCGGAAGCACGGTCGCAGTGGGAGGGATCTCGGACGTGTCGACTGCTCCCAGACGGGCGGCGTAGTCCAGGACCGCCGACAGCTGCTGGGCGTAGCGTTGCAGCTCCTGCTCACTCAGCTGGAGGCGGGCGAGAAGTGCAATCTTCCGGACTTCCTCAGCAGAGAGAGCCACTTCATCGATATTATAGCGTAGCGACTCGGGCTCGCTCCGCTGGACTGAACTTCCTCGATCCAAGTTGGGTAGAATGAGTGACCTCAACCAGCGGGTGGAGAACAGAATGGAAAAGAAAAAGGACGCCCTCAACTACGAGTTCTCGGTTTCGGCCCCGGCCGAAGCCGTGTTTTATGCCTTCAGCACCGGCCAGGGCTGGCGCGACTGGCTGTGCGACCAGGCCATCTTCCAGCCGCGGGCTGGAGGGACTTATCACTTGGGCTGGGATACCGGCTGGTATGTTTCCGGTCGAGTAGAAGAACTGGAGAAGCCCAGCCGGGTGCGGCTGACCTGGAGAGGAGCCGAGGACCCGGCCGCCAGCGTCGTCCGGATCGAGTTGCACGGCCATGGCGATCACACTCATGGCACGGTCGAACACTTCGGTTTTGGTGAAGGGGAGGCTTGGGAGGGCGCCCGCAAACAGGCCCAGCGCGGCTGGGAGGTCGGCCTGGAGAATCTCGAGTCGATCTTTTCCACCGGGGCCGATCTGCGAATCACCCGCCGGCCGATGGTGGGCCTCATGGGCAACGA
>DASWKS010000558.1:0-1794 GCA_036396495.1 Gemmatimonadales bacterium | reverse complement strand
GTTCCATTCCGCACTGTCAATAGGCGGACACCGGACGGCAACCCACAGTCCTTGATGATCTTGCGGTACGAGAACCCGCACCGGATATTGGAATACTCGACCCCGGACCGGTCCCTTACTCTGGTGCCGGCCACCTCCGTCAGTTCATTCGGCTTGGTCACGACCCCCTTCGCCGCCCCGGGCTGGTCGTGCATGTATACAGTTTTGCGTCCCAATCACCCTCCATTCCTCGGAGGTTTCGTCCGATGCGTACGTCCTGGAGTTGGTCCACCCGCCTGTCGGCTACCGCCATTCTGCTCCTCCTGGCCGCCGCGGGTCCGCTGCTCGCCCAGCAAGGCACCATTTCGGGCCGCGTCACCGATGACGCGACCCAGCAGCCACTGGGCGGGGCCCGGGTCCAGTTGACCGGGACTTCGCTGTTCGCCCTGAGCAACGCGCAGGGTACCTACACCATCCGGGGCGTGGCCCCCGGGACCCACCAGGTGCGGATCATCCTGCTCGGCTTCGCCTCCATTCAGCGGAGCGTCACCGTACCGGCCGGCGGGACGGCCACCGTCGATTGGGCCATACACGGCGTCCCGTTCACCCTGGAGGAGATCGTCACCACGGCAACTGGTGAACAACTCAGCCGGGAGCTGGGCAACACCGTGGGACGCATCGAGGCGCCCCAACTGGTTCAGACGGCCCCGGTCACCAACATCACACAGGTGTTGAGCGGCCGGGTGGCTGGCGTGAACGTCATGCAATCCAATGGCGTGACCGGTCAGAGCGCCCGTATCAGAGTGCGCGGGATCAGCAGCGTGTCACTCTCCAACGAGCCCGTGGTGTACATCGACGGGGTGCGGGTGGCCTCGGAGTCTCCGATCGGCGCGTTCATCGGCGGCGGGACGGTGTCCCACCTCAATGATCTCAATCCGGAGGAGATCGAGAGCATCGAGATCGTCAAAGGCCCGTCGGCGGCGACGTTGTACGGGACCCAGGCGGCCAACGGCGTAATCCGGGTGACCACCAAGCGGGGGCGGGCGGGAGCCCCGCAGTGGAACGTCTGGCTGGAGGGTGGACTGCTCAAGGACACCTACGAATACCCCAGCACCTGGTTCTCCAGCCGGGTCGGGTCCACCACCCTCGCCTGCCTCCCCTACCAGCAGGCCCTGGGACAGTGCCAGATCGACCAGCTCCACAAGCTCTCGCTACTGGAGCAACCCGAGACTACGCCCTTCGGCACCGGCAATCGGGAGCAGGCGGGCGCGAGCGTGAGCGGCGGCACCGAAGCCATCCGCTACTTCGTCTCGGCCGACTGGGAACGCGAGCTGGGACTGCTCAAGCTGGCCGACAGCGAGGAGGAGTACCTCAAGGCCGAACGGGACGTCGACGAGATTCCCGTCGAGCAGCGCCGTCCCAACGAGCTGCGCAAGTTCAGCGGCAGGGTCAACGTGTCGTCCACCATCGGCAGCAAGCTCGACATCAACGTGTCCTCGGGCTACATCGACAACGACATCCGGCTGCCCCAGACCGGCGACAATTTCCAGACCATTATCGGCTCACCCATTCTGGGCTCGGCCAATCCCACGATCGTGGCGGTGACGGGCGGATACGGGTTTGCCCGGCCGGCCGATGGTCTGGGCGAGGTTACCTGGCGCCGGAACGACCATTTCACCAACAGTGCCAACGCCAACTGGCGCGCGTTGCCGTGGCTTACGGCGCGGGGCACGCTGGGGCTCGATTACCTGGCCTATGTCGATGAGCAGAACGTGTTCAACGGCCAGGGCTGCAAGACCTGCGGCACCGAACGGC
>DASWKS010000557.1:0-14523 GCA_036396495.1 Gemmatimonadales bacterium | reverse complement strand
TGGTTGATATCGAGTCTGGGCGGCTGTATCTTAGTGGTCCGTGGACATCAAGACGCTGCGCAGGAAGTACCGCGCCGTAGCGCCGGGGTTGACGGAGCGCTCGAGGCGGCTGTGGGCCGCGTCGGAGGCGGTGGCGCTGGGCCCCGGGGGCATTGGGTTGGTGGCACGCGCGACGGGGATCTCCCGCCCCACGATCAGCCGCGGGATGCGCGAGGTGGAATCGGGCGCGCACCAGCGGCTGCCGCCGGAGCGGACGCGTCGCGCGGGCGGGGGACGGAAACGGGCGGCGGAGAAGGACGCGACGCTGGTGGGGGATCTGGAGGCGTTGGTCGAGCCGACGACGTCGGGGGATCCCGACTCGCCGCTGCGCTGGACCTCGAAGAGTGTGCGGCATCTGGCGGACGAGCTGCACGCCCTGGGGCACGCCGTGAGCCATCAGCTGGTGGCGAAGCTGCTGCGCACGGCGGGCTACAGCCTGCAGGCCAACCGCAAGACGCGCGAGGGGCCCCAGCACCGCGATCGGGACGCGCAGTTCCAGTACCTCACCGAGCAGGTGCGGCGCTTCCAGCGGCAGCACCAACCGGCCATCTCCGTGGACACGAAGAAGAAGGAGCTGGTCGGCGACTTCAAGAACGCGGGGCGGGAGTGGGCCCCGAAGGGGCAGGCGGAGCCGGTGCGGGTGCACGACTTCCTGATCCCGGCCCAGGGGAAGGCGATTCCCTACGGGGGCTACGACTTGAGCCGCGACGAGGGATGGGTGAGTGTCGGGATCGATCACGATACGGCCAGCTTCGCGGTGCAGGCGATCCGCCGCTGGTGGCGGGTGCTGGGCCGGGCGGCCTACCCGCGGGCGACCCGGCTCTTGATCACGGCCGACGCGGGCGGCAGCAATGGCCCCCGGGTGCGCTGGTGGAAATGGGAGCTGCAGCAGTTCGCCAACCGGACCGGACTCACCATCACGGTGTGTCACTTTCCTCCCGGCACCAGCAAGTGGAACAAGATCGAGCACCGGCTGTTCTCGCACATCGCCATGAACTGGCGCGGCAAGCCGCTGGTGAGTCTGGCGGCGATCGTCAGCCTGATTGGCGCCACCCGCACCACGGCGGGGCTCCGCGTCCGTTCCGAGCTCGATCACGGCCGCTACCCGATGGGGGTGGCCCCCACCCAGGACCAAATGGCTCGCCTCACGCTCCGCCCCCACGCATTTCACGGCGACTGGAACTACACGATTCGTCCGCACGGGCGGCAGCTAACTTAATCACTTATTTTGTTACGAGCCCTAAGCTAGCTAGACGCCCGCCGATGGCTTGTCCTCAAGCTCCACACCCAGCCCGTCAGCGATACGATTGACGAAGGCGAAGTAGGCGACGATGGCACAGGCGTCGTGTATGGCAAGGTCGGGGAGGCCGTGGCTTCGCAGGGCTTCGATATCCCCCGCCCGGATAGAAGCCGGAGCCTGGGTGAGTTTGTCGGCGTACGCCACCAGAGCCCGTTCCCGGTCAGAAAGCGAGAGCGCAGCGACGGGCGCGGCGGCAATCAAGCCGTTGACGAGTGCGGCTTGGGAGTCGGCGGCCATTCCCTCGGCCGAGAGGATGCGACGGAGGCCCGCTCCGTGGTGGTGGATTCAATATGGACAGTGATTGAGTCCAGAAACGCGGACCGCGAGAATCTCTCGCTCTCGCCGGGTGAGTGGCCCGGGTCGATGCATGAGTTCACGATAAAGCTCGTAGTGCTGTCGCATGACCGCCGGGTGGACAGAGTGGATCTGGATGATGTGATCCGGATCCGCAACGCGCTCGCCGGGCGCGAGCTGGCCGGAGGGAACGTATCGGATGAATCCCACCTTCGTTCCCTCCCTCCAATCGAGCGGTCAAAGTCGGTCGCGGTCTATCGCCTTGCTAGACCGCAACCGGTACAAACCGGGTCAGGAACCCACCAGGGTGAACGTGCCACCGCTGCGATTGATGATAACCCCAAGCATTTGGCGGCCCTTCCTGAAGAAGAGCGAGGTGGCCGGCCGGTAGGTCACGTAAGGCCGCCTGACGTCCTGGCAAGGAGCCGTCAGCACCATTGGCTAGTTAGTTAGGTGGCCTACGCTGGATCGACCACCCGGTCAGGATGACCGGCCTCCCCTGAAGGATGACGATCGTATTCTCATGGTGTGCCGCGAGCGCCCCATTGTGCGTGCGCAGCGTCCAACCATCCGGATCCTCGACCACTACTGCCGGCCGACTGGCCAGCAGGGGCTCGACCGCGAGCACGAGCCCCTCGTGAAGAACTCCCTGCGCACTTGGATCGTCGAAGTTCGGCACCGTCGGCAGTTCGTGGATCGTGCGCCCCACCCCATGGCCCATCAGCTCGCGAAGCACGGCAAACCCAGCCCGGTACGCCGTCCGCTCCACAGCGCACCCGAGGCTCCGAAGCGGTCGCCCTGGGCAGACCACCGCCAAGGCCGCCGTAAACGCTCGGCGGGCGCATCGGGCCAGACGGCGGGCAACTGGGGGCGCGGCCGGTAAGGCGATCGTCCGCGCGGCGTCGGCCACAAACCCATCCAGCTCGGCGGTGATGTCAATCTTCACCAGGTCGCCAGGGGCCAGACGACGATGACCCGGCACCCCGTGAACGATTTCGTCGTTGATACTGATGAGGTTGAACCCGGGAAACCCATAGGTGAGCTGGGGTGCGGACCGGGCGCCTCGAGCCCGCAGAAACCGCGCGCCCCGCTCATCCAGTTCCGCGGTACTGATTCCGGGCGACACCTGCGTTGCCAGGTAGGCGTGAGCCTCCCCGACGAGCCTGCCCACTCGCTGCATCCCGTCAAGGTCACTGCGGTTCGAGATAGTCATTCGCTAACCTCCCGCCCAATGCCACCTGCCGGGACCACCTAACGCCCTGTCGTTAAGCTGCGGGCGCCGAAGGCCGACTGTCAGTCTCAACGGGCTGTTAGGCACCTCTCTCGACGACATCATGCTCCGGCTGAGTTCCAGAGGAGCGAACGACTCTCACTCCACGTTCCCGGGTAGCTGGCGCGCTTTGTCTCCTGTCAGTCGCGCGGGCGCGACGTCTTCGCGTTCCTGCAGCAACACTTGGCTATGCGCTGCCCTGGCAATTACCAGCGTGCCGGCGGCGGAGCCGGCGCCTAGCAGCGTCGATGCCCCCGTGATCACCGCACCGAGCATCGTTAGCCCAGCCCCGAGGAGTCCTGCAGTGACGGCAAGCCCTCCGAGAAGGAGACCTCCTAATCCCCCCCACGCGACGAATCGCGGGAGCGACAGCTGGTTGAAGCTGCGACGGCCCTCGGCAAGACTGAGGACGGTGGAGAAGATCGTCCCACCGATGAAGCCGAGCACGCCGAACATCACAGCGTAGTTGGCGGTGACCACGCCCAACGGGAACCCAAGGACCATTCCCGTGACCCAGCCGGTGATAGCACCAATAGGCGCCCACCCTGCCGCCCACGTCAGGCCTATTCCGATAGCGCCACGACTTCGCTGGAGCCACTTCGTCATTGGGCCTCTCCTCACGATTCGTCCCGAGCTGTGGAAGGGGATGGCCCCCGTTTGAGTCTCGTTGTCCTACCGCTGTTCTAATTGAGAGGGTCCCCCCCGGGGCCTCGCTTCAGGAATCCAGTCGCAGCCACTCGGGGCGATGCCTAACGTGAATTGAACCTTCCTTACCTGAACGATCTCATTCGGGATCTGGCCCGCAATCCGCGGGTCAATCAGGAATCGCTGCATTTCTCCGGTCCGGCATCATGGGTATTCCCACACGGACGTCGCGACCTGGTGTTAACTTCCTACTCTGAACAAGCAATCCATTCAACGGCGCCAGTCATGTAGACCGCTCTCGACGGGGAACCGCGTTGCACCACGGCGAATGCACTGGTTGCGGATCATACTGCGATCCCACCCCTGCGCGTAACCTCGGTTCACTCTCCCCGGTCTTACCGCATCCACTCCAGCCGGGCATACACAAACCGGCCGTTGTACCCGAACGGCGACCCGGGCGGGTGCAGGAACAGCCCGAACCCGTTGTCCACGCTCAGGCGATCGGGATAGGTGTCGAGCAGGTTCCGCGCGCCCAGCGCCACCCGGATCGATGGCACGACCCGGTAGCCGGCCTCCAGATCCACCAGCACCTTTCCGCCGAACTTCTGCAGCGTGCTCTCCGCGTAGCCGAACAGCGCCGACTGGAACGATCCGAAGTACGAGGCCCGGGCGCTGGCGTCGAACCGCGCGCTGGTGAGCAGTCCCGACAGCCCGGCGCGCCACTCGGGCCGCTCCCGCTCGATCGCCACGGTCCCGCCCTCCAGAAACGGATCGAAGAACGTGGCGTCGGTCGCCAGAATCTCGGGCGGCACCCGAATCCGGACAATCCGGTTGCGAGTGAAGTTGAGATACCCCGTCACGTCCAACTGCTGGGCCGAGGCCAGCTGGCGCCGCACCGTGGCGGTGACGTCCATCCCCCGGGTCTCGGTGTCGAGCGCATTGGTGAAGTAGCGCGCCGCCCGCGCGTCCACCCCCGCCGCGGCCAGAATGGCCTCCACGTCGTCACCCGACAGTTCGTTGGTCAGCAGGATCCGGTCGTTCAGCTTGATGTAAAAGAGATCGGCCGTAATGGTGAACGCTTCGCTGGGACTCACCGCGAAGCCGCCCGACAGATTCACCGACGTCTCGTCCTTGAGCGGCGTGGCACCGAGGGCCTGCGACGCCTGATGCTCCACCGGAAAAATGCCCACTTCGTACGGGACCAGGTCGCCGGTGACCTCGTCGCGGGAGAAGTTCGCCACGATGCTGGCATAAAAGCTCTGCGAGAGCGCCGGCGCCCGGAAACCGGTGCTGCCGGCGGCCCGGAAGGTCCACCGCTGGCTGGGCTGCCAACGGAACGCCAGCTTGCCGGTGAGCCGCTCCCCGAAATCACCATAGCTCTCGAACCGCCCCGCCAGGTTGACCAGAAACCCGCGGCCCAGCTCGCTTTCCAAGTCGGCGTAGAGCCCGACATTGGTGCGGTCGTTGCTCCCCGCGAACTCGGGCGCGAAGCCCGGGAATACCTGCGACCCGGCCGGTGCCAGGTCGCCGAAACGATCGGGGTGATACCCCTGGATGTAGCTGGCCGGCTCCCCGGCGACGATCTCGTATGACTCACGCCGGAACTGCCCTCCCAGCGCGAGGTTCACCGGCCGGCTCCCGAGGCTCACCGATCGGGCGAGGTTCACGTTCGCGGTCAGCTCATTGAGCCGAAGCGAGCCGGCATAGATCTCGGTCTGGTTGGGGATCCCCGGATCGTCTCCCGTGCCCGGCACGCCATCCAACCCCGGTGCGCACGGCGCATCGAGGCAGGGCCCCAGCGACACGTTCATCGTGTTGGTGAGGTCGTAATCGAAGTTGTTGTAGCCGTAGGAGAGCCCCGCATCCCAGGACCAGGCGCCCGCCAGGCCCCGCAGGCCGGTGGCGGCCGACCAGTCGGTCACCTTGCCTTCGAATTGGGGCAGGTAGCCCAGGGGGTAGATGTTGGGCCAGTTGCGGGCGTCCAGACCCACCCGCCGGTATCCATTCCCGGTGCCGAACCGGTCGCTGTAGCCGCCGAAGGCGTAGAGCTCGGTCGGGCCGGTTCCCAACGGCAGCCGGAGGTTGGCCATGGTCAGCAGGTCGCGGGCGATCCCGTCGCCCCAATGGTGATTGGGCTGCTCCACCGGGTTGTTCTTGGTGATGACCTTGCCGTCAGCATCCACTTCATCCGCGTCGCCCGGGACGATCTGGTCGGTATTGTCGGCCCCGGCCCGATTGGTCTCGCGCCGGTTGCGGTACTCGGCGAAGAGGCCGAGCGTTCCCCGCCCCAGCCGCAGGCCGACGCCGCCGTTGCCGGAAAAGAGCTCCCCGTCGTCGCTGTAGTCGGCGGTCATGTGACGGCCGAGCTGAGTATTGATGAAGGGAGCGAACTCGCCGTCCTTGAGCACCACGTTCACGACCCCGGCAATCGCGTCGGACCCGTACTGGGCCGCGGCCCCATCGCGCAGCACCTCCAGCCGCTCCAGCGCGCTGGTCGGAATGGTGTTCAGGTCGATCCCGCTCGACCCGGCGCCCATCCCGGCGTTGTAGATATGGACCAGCGCAGTCCGATGACGCCGGATGCCGTTGACCAGCACCAGAGTATGGTCGGGACTGAGTCCCCGCATGGTGAACGGCCGGACGATGTCGCTCGCGTCGGATACGCTCTGTCGGGGGAAGTTGACCGATGGCGCCAGCTCCTGCAGCACCTGGTTGGTTTCGGTAGTGGCCACCCGCGCGATGACCTCGGTGCCGAAAACGTCCACTGGAACGGCCAGCTCATCGGCGGCGCTGTGCTGAGCCCGGGTGCCGACGATTACATCGACCGGCGCGAGCAGAACCGCCGCGCGGCCCAGCTGGAAGTCCCGGGTGGTGGTCACACCGGGTGTGACGGCGACCTGGGCCACCGCCGGGATATATCCGATCTGGCGGGCTCGGACGGTGCGAGTGCCGGCCGGCACTCCCCGGATGGTGTAGTTGCCGCGGGCATCGGAGCTGGTTCGGAGCCCGGTCCCGTCCACCGAGATCAGCGCCGCGCCCAGCGCGGTTCCCGCGCTGTCCGTCACTCGACCTTGAATGACGCCTGCCTGGCCAGCCAGCATTGTCGGGAGAGCAAACCAGAGGAGAACGAGAACCCACCGTAGCACGCGGCGCGACATGGACCCTCCCCTGTGAGATGAGCTCGAGCGGGGTTGGGGCCCTAGTTACGGTACGACCAGCGATGTGTCAAGCCGTTCGGTGCTCGTCGGCCTTGCCCAGCCGGCGCAGGGCCAGGTTCAACGGGCCGGAGGACGATATCTCCGCGAGCGGGGTTGGGCCAAGACCTGCTGCACCACTACCAGCCAGGCCAGTTGTCGACCCAGGCGTTGGGCAGCGGAAGCAAGGCGCCCAGGTGGTCCAGCGCGGCGGAGACGTTGCAGCTATTGTAACGCACCGTCTTGCTACCATTGCCCACGTCGCTGATCGCCACCGTCTCGCCCAGCTGCACGTTGAGCCCGGAGATGATTGCGCCCTGGATGGTCTGGTTACCGTCGCTGGTCAAGGCACCGCCGACCAGGATGACACCATTCCAGGAGAAGCTGCCGTTCATCGCGGCGTTGCCGCGAATCAGCAGCAGCCCCTGGCCGGTCTGGGCCGAGCCCAGGCTGACGTCGCCAGTCACGTAGATGGTGGGCCAATCGCTCCAGCTCGTGGGCCACCCCAACGTGCCACTCAGGATATAGTCCGGCTCCAGCGCGCCGTGATTGACGATGGCGTCCCAGTCGATCGGAATGAGGGGCGCGAACCCCGCCGGATTGGCGCTGGGATAGGAGACTGCCGGCAACCCCGAAGGCACGAACGCGCCGCCGTCCTGGTCGTAGCCCGGGCCGCCGTCCGCCGCGAGGGTCGGCACCTCCACACCCGCCACCGCGGGAGCCGCGCCGCACTGGTCGGTCCCGCTCAGCGTGCCTGACCCACCATTCTTGTCCAGTCCGGTGACGCTGGTCCACGCCGCACCGACTCGCATGCTCCCCGGCTGCCAGACGGCGAACTGCGCCACGATCCGCTGGGCCGGTGGGGTGCGGGTGTCGTACCGCACGCCGCCGGTATGGGTGGCGGTCGAGCGGATGATGTAGAGCGCGTTGACCCCGCTCGCGGCCGCGCGCAACTGCCGGACCGAGACGGCCGCCGAGCCTCCCGGCAAGCCAGTGATGATGGTGTCGAGCGAGGCGGGGGGTGGGGCCGTGGTGGCCGTGATGTAGCGACCCAGCGCCGCCTCGGCCATCGCAAACGCGTCCACCTCCGCGGCCTGATTTCCCGTGGTCCGGCGCTCGGCCTGCAGCCGGTTGAGACCCGCGATCGCTCCGATCGAAAGCAGCACGATCGTGACGATGGCCATTGGAAGTGTCGCGCCGCGTTCATTGCGCGGAGTTGGCATTACGTCCTCCCTAACTCGACTGATTCTGGAAGAAGATCGCGGTGCTGAACGGCACGACCTTCGGTCCGGCGGCCTTCCGCGGGGTGCGGTCGCTCCGTCCTTCAAACACCAGCTCCAATCCGATGATATCGGCCAGGGGAGACGGGACCGCATCCTGGGCGGTGGTACCGCCGTCCACGAAGAAGCGGAACCGCGACCCGGGATTGAACGGCGCAGCCAGCTCTTCCGAGGCGCCGGTGGCCAACTGAGTGCGCCAGAGTGCGGTCTGGCCCGACAGAGTGACCGACGCCTTGATCTCGTAACGAATCCGGCGATAGAGCAGGAACACCGTTCCCTTGACCAGGCCCGACGGCACCGTGCCGCCCAGCGATACGACCTGACCCCCCGACACTACCGCTATCCCGGCGATGGTGCAGGGACCGGCCGATCCGCCGCTGACCGTGCCCGCGGAGACGTAGGTGTAGCTACCCGAGTTCTCATCCCGCCAGGCGAACCCGGAGTGGCCGGGCTGCGTGAACATGAGCGAGTCGGCGGGCAACAGGGCCACCGTGCTGGTCGCACCATCGGTGGCGCACAATACACCCATGGCGTACGGCACCCGGATGGTGAGGTCCTGTCCGCTCGCGTCGGCGGTCTCGATCCCGCCCCCGGTCTCGACCATGCGCAGGTCCGAGGTCAGCACCGTCACTCCCGCTCGGGCCGCCTGGCGCGCGGTGCGCCAGGCTTCCCGGTCCTCCTGGAACTGCATGTCGGACATCAGGAATCGCACCAGCGCCGCTCCCACCACCGCGGCGACCACCATGCCGATGAGAAGCTCGACCAGCGTAAAGCCGGCCCGGCTGCGAGACGGCCTCATGGCTGGTACAACGGGTTGTTGTTGCCGACGTTGCTCCGCTGTATCACCGTCGTGTCCGCCGGACCGCCGTTGAGCGCTGTGACGATTACCGTGACTCGCTTGGTCATCTCGTCGACGTCGCTCACGATTACACAGTGGGTGCGCGGGAAATCCGCGGCCGAGTAGTCGGTGCAGGTGGTCCCGGCGGTCAGGTCATCGAAGTCGGTGGCTTCCAGGCGCGACGCCTCACCCGACAACGCGCCGGCCAGTTGGGCCGACACCGTCGCCGCGTTCGACAGGTGCCCCACTTGCAGGGTCAGCGGGGCCAGTCCGAGGAGGGCGACGGCCAGCAGCACCATGGCGACCATCACTTCGATCAGAGTAAAGCCGCATTCAGGCGATTGGGGTTTCATCGCACCACCCTCACGAACCCGCCGGTCGACATCGTGACCTGCCGGGATACAGCCGAGGACGACACGGTCACGGTCAGGGCGGCGCTGGTCATGCCGTTGGGGAAGATGTCGATCGGGTTGGTTGAGAAGGCGAGGGTGCTCAGGGCCATTTGCCCGTCGGCGCCGGCCAGGAGCCGCTGGAACAGCACTGTCCCGGTGGCGCGGTCGGTAATGGCGTACCTGCCGGCGCCGCAGTCGCAGGTCACCCGGATCGGCTTTCTCTGACGCGCCGCCAGGGACAACGCCTGCTCCAAATCGCTGGCGACGACGCTGGCCGCCTGGCCGGTGCCGCCCCGCTGCAGCACGGCGGTCATCTTGGGAAGCAGCACCGCGGCCAGGATGCCCAGCACCGCGACCGCCATGACCATCTCGGTCAGGGTGAACCCGTGCTGAGATCGGCTATCACCGGTTGCTGTACGACTTCTTTGCATTCGAATTCCCCG
The DNA here is from genome assembly GCA_036396495.1 of Gemmatimonadales bacterium. Taxonomy (GTDB): domain Bacteria; phylum Gemmatimonadota; class Gemmatimonadetes; order Gemmatimonadales; family GWC2-71-9; genus SZUA-320. The sequence goes on along the minus strand of DASWKS010000557.1, from coordinate 4,828 downwards.
AGTTGACTGCCTGTGACAACCGTCAATGCAATCGGTGTGCCCCATTCTAACTCATTGATAAACAACACGATGGTGAGTCGTACTTCGTATTGTGTTGACCGTTTGGTGCGGCGGAGGCGCGGCAGGCGTTCGGTGAGGTGTGTCAACGACGTTGACAGATCATGATTTCCGTGGAAGGGCTTTCCTGAATCACCGCGGTGAGCCATTGGTCCAGCGGACATAGCAGGGCACCTATCACCCAACCGAGCGGCTCGGCTAAGCTGGCCGGTGCGACCAGCGCGGTCCACGCCAACCGTGCCAACCCTGACCGACTGTCGGCCGGGTAGTTCATCAGCACAAACATCGGGACCCGGCGGATGATGTCGAACCCGGCCTGCCGCACCGCCCGCTCACTCTCCTCCAGGGAACGGCTCACCTGATGGGTCACCCGTTCGGTCCCGTGGCGGAGGAAGTTGTCCGACCAGATCAGCCAGCCGCCGGATCGGGTCAGCGCCGCCAGGTTTCGGAAGGCGTGAGCGTACTCCGTGTCGTCCACTATGTGGAAGAGGACGTCCATGGCCGAGATGGCGTCGAAGACCCGAGTCCCGAGCCGGGTGTCGCGAGGCCACTCCTGGCCGACATCGGCGCGCTCGAATTCGTCCTGAGGGAAGCGGCGCGTCAGCTCCTGGATCGCGACGTCGGTGATGTCCAGGCCGGTCACCTTCGGCACGCCCAGCCGATGCCATTGCTCAACGTAGAACCCGGTGCCGGAGCCCACGTCGAGCACCCGGGCGCGGGGCCAGTCGAGACCCAGCGACTGCGCCACCCGGGCGAACACCCGGGCCCGCACCCGATACATCCATTTGTTGTATTGCCGGCCGAGTCGCTGATAACCGACGCCCTGGAGGGAATACGACTGCCGCAGCCGGGACTCCCAGTAGTCCCGGACCTGGAACGGTTGGTTCAACCCAAGGCCTCGCGGACCTCGCTGGCGGCGGCAATGGCGTGATCGACGTCGCGCGAGAGCGCGCGGGCCTGCTGGGTGGCCTGCGACAGAGTGTTGAGGACAGCCCCGACCCCGGACGCTTTGAGACGAACCAGATCGTACCGCATGTTCTGCATGGCGAGGGCACTCGACTCCAGCCGGTCGGCGACCATGCCGCGCCGCCCGATGAGGTCCTGATAGGCCTTCTTCTGCTGTTCCAACAGCGTGATGCGCCGGTCCCGTTCCTCCGATTCCGGCTCCCGCTGCAGCTGGCCCAGCCGTTCCTCGACCCGCCCCAGCCCCTCTCGATTGAGATTGGCGTCCATGGAGTGGAGGGTGCGGGCCATCTCGCAAGCCTTTTCGTACAGCGCGTCGGCCGTGTCGACCACATCGGGCAACTGCTCCCGGTCGGCCGGCGAAAGCGATTGCACCAGATCCAGGATGGCCTTGCGGTCGCCGAAAACCTGTTTCACCACGGCGTAGTGGGCTCCAAACTCCTCCTGTCTCGGCGCCGGAATGGCCTTCTTGCCCCTGGCCCCGGGCGCCTGCACCGCATCCGCCGCCGGCGGCCGGTTGAGCACGTCGCGCCAGCTGTACCCGGCCTGCCAGAGCTTGGCGTAGTTGGTGAGCAGCCCGATTCCCATGCCGGCGGACGGGAAGAGAAACCAGGGGCTTTCGATCCCGGTGGCCAGGTTCAGGGCGAAGCAACCCAACGAGACCGCTGCCCAACGGGCGAACTGGGCTCGCACCTTCTGCACGATCACCGGCTCGCCGGTATCGCGCACCACACCGGCTTCCTCGAGCTCCGATGCCTTGACCCACTCGCCTCGCTCGTTCTTGACGAACTTGGGCGATCGACTGGCCCGCTGGCCCGGAGCCCGGGGGCGCGCCGGCTCAAGCGCGCCGCCCCCCCGACCGGGACGGGCGGGATCGGTGAGCAGTGGACGGGGCCGGGTCGATCCCGCGGTTCGGGCGGAGGTGGAGCGAGGCGACACCGGTCGGCCCGCGGTGGGGGAAGTCCCCCGGCGGGGCGGCGCCGCAGTCTTGAGGGTGGGCCGATAGGCGCCGACGGTCCGGTTCTCCAGGGCGCGACGGAGTGAGTCTGCCGTGGGCCACCGGCTTTCGGGATCCTTTTCGAGACAGCGGGCCACTGCCAGCGACAACTCCTCGGGCACCAGGTGATCCAGCTCGTGCACGATAGGCGCGGGCTCCGTGATCTGCTTCATCAGGATTCCCGCGACGGTCGGCGCGCTGAACGGCAGCTCGCCGGTCAGCATCTGGTAGGTCACGACCCCCAGACTGTAGATGTCGGATCGGCCGTCGATCTGTTTCTCTCCCGCGGCCTGTTCCGGGCTCATGAACTGGGGCGTCCCGATGGCGATGCCGGCCCCGGTGAGGGTGTGACCGCTGGTCGCGGACAGCGCCTTGGCGATCCCGAAGTCGGTGACCATCACCCGGCCCCGGGTCCCTTCCAGCAGGATGTTGTCCGGCTTGATGTCGCGGTGGATGATCGAGAGCGCATGGGCGGCGCTCAGCGCGTCCGCGGTCTCCTTCATGATCCGCCGGGCTTCTTCGGGCGGCAGCTTGCCGCGCCGCTTGAGTCTGGCGGCCAGCGATTCACCCTCGACCAGCCCCATGATGAAGAACACCAGCCCGGATCCCTCACCCACGTCGTGGATGGGCACGATGTGCGGATGCGATAGGCGAGCTGCCGTCTGCGCTTCCCGGGTGAAACGCTCCTTGATCTCCTTCTGGAAGGCCAATTCGGGTGGCAGCACCTTCACGGCGATGCGGCGCTGCAGCCGCTCGTCGCGAGCCCGAAAGACCACGCCCATTCCCCCCCGACCGATTTCTCCCTCGATCGTGTAGTCGTTGCCCAGAGCCTCTTTGAGGCGTAGGGCGAGCGGCTTGTCGGTGGCGTCGGTCATCGCGTCTTCGGTAAGAGAAGCTGGGCGCAAACCCGCACCCAAGCCCGAAAATCTGCTGCATTGAAGCCCTCGGGGCAACGTCAGCTGGTTCGCGAGGCGCTGCCCGGTCAAATTGGCAGCAGGAACCGGCCGTCGAGGCTGGTCGACCCCGCCGGGGGAACCATTCAGCCACGCAAGTGCGTATGCTTCCAAGGGGAATGCAGCGGTGGCCGGTATGGCACGGCCGATGCCCTTGAATCGTCCCCACGGTTGGTCCGGGATGGTGCCGTGCCGCATCGGCATGGGCGCCGGGACCCCAGAGAGGTACGATGAGCGAACGAACCACACTTCCGATTCTTCCCCTGCGCGAAGTGGTGCTGTTTCCGGGGGTCACTGCGCCGATCGGGGCCGGCCGTCCGGCCACGTTGCGCGCGATCGAAGCGGCGCTGGCCACCGCGGACAAACTCGTCTTCGCGGTTTCCCAACGGACCAACACCGACCAGGTCAGCGCGGAGTCGCTATACACCATTGGAACCATCGCCCGGATCGGCCAGCTGCAGCGCGGCCTGGGCGGGGTGCAGTTGCTGCTGCACGGCGAGCACCGCGGCATCGCCATGCACGTGAGCGAGCACGAAGGCTACCTCCAGGCCATCGTCCGCGATGCCGAGGAGCTGCCGCCGATCAACGCCGAGGATCCGGCGTTCGTGGCGCTCTACCGTGAAGTCCGGACCCGGGCCGGGGAGTTGGGGCAGAAGTCGGGGCTGCCGGAAGAGGTGGTGCAGCAGGTGCTGTCCGGGGTGACCGACCCCAGCCGCTTCGCCGATCTGGTGTCGGGTTACATCGACATCACCCCGTCCCAGCGCCAGGCCCTGCTCGAGACGCTATCGGTGGAAGAACGGCTCCGCCGGGTCCTGGTGCACATGCAGCGCCAGATCTCGGTGCTCGATGCCCAGGAGGAGATCAAGTCGCAGGTCCAGGAAGAGCTGGGCGAGCGGCAGCGGGAGATGTTCCTGCGGGAGCAGCTCAAGCAAATCCGCAAGGAGCTCGGCGAAGGGGACGAAGAGGACGAACAGGAAGATCTGCGGTCCAAGATCGACGCGCTCGAGCTGCCCGAGGTCGCTCGCCGCGAGGTGGACCGCGAGCTCAACCGGCTGGGTCGGCTGGGCCGGGAATCCATGGAGGCTCAGGTGGTCCGGAACTTCCTCGAGACTGTCCTCGAGCTGCCCTGGAACACCCGGACCGACGACCACCTCGATATCCCCAAGGCGGGCGAGATCCTGGATGAGGATCACTACGCCCTGGGCGACGTGAAGGACCGGGTGCTCGAGTTCCTGGCCGTGCGCCAGTTGCGTAACCAGGCGGACCGGCGGGCGGCCGAGTTGGCGGTCGGGCGGACTGACGGACCAACGGCCGGGCGGACAGACGGACAGACGGCCGGTGAAGTCACAGGGGAAAAGGGTGGTTCGTCCGACCGGGCCGCCCGGCCGTCCGCCCGTCCATCCGTCCCGGGAAACGAGGACGACAAGGCGAAGGGTCCCATCCTCCTCTTCGTCGGTCCGCCCGGCGTCGGCAAGACGTCGATCGCTCAGTCGATCGCTCGCTCGCTCGGTCGCAAGTACGTGCGCATCTCGCTTGGAGGCGCGCGTGACGAGGCCGACATCCGCGGCCACCGTCGCACATACGTGGGCGCGATGCCCGGCCGCATCATCCAAGGGATGCGGCAAGCCAAGACGAAGAACCCGGTCTTCCTGCTCGACGAGGTCGACAAGCTGGGTGTCTCGTTCCAGGGCGACCCGAGCTCGGCGCTGCTCGAGGTGCTGGATCCGGCGCAGAACTCGACCTTCGTCGACCACTACCTCGGGATTCCGTTCGACCTGTCCGAGGTCCTCTTCATCGCGACCGCGAACTACCTCGACCGCATCCCGGGCCCGCTGCTCGACCGCATGGAGCGTGTGGA
>DASWKS010000556.1:0-10253 GCA_036396495.1 Gemmatimonadales bacterium | reverse complement strand
GCCTAAGGCGTCGTTCCTTCTGCATTGGGCATTCGGCATTGGGCACTCTCCGGTTCATTCCCCCCCTCCTACCCTCCGACTTCGTCCTTCGCTGACTGTGGGTTACCGCCTGGTGGCCGATCTGGTGGTCCTGGTCCACGGGGGGTTCATTCTCTGCGTGGTTCTGGGAGCGCTCCTGGTCTACCGCTGGCCTCGGCTGGCCTGGATCCAGGCTCCCTGTGCGATCTGGGGAGCGTGGATTGAGTTCAGCGGGTCGATCTGTCCGCTCACGCCGCTGGAGAACCACTTTCGACGGCTGGCGGGCGAGACCGGGTATCCGGGTGGTTTCATCGATCACTACATCATTCCACTCATCTATCCGCCGGGCCTTTCGCCGCCGCTGCAGATCGGCATCGGCGTCGGCGTGGTGGCGATTAACTTGGTGGCCTATACCCTGCTCTGGCGCCGGCTCCGGCTCCGGCGCCGCACCACCTGACCTCGGAGTCACAGTGGACGACTTGCGTTACCCCATCGGCCCTTTTCGGCGTCCCCAGGCACTGGACCCCGCAGCGCGAGCCGGGGCCATCGCCGTTATCGCCCGGACCCCGGCCGACTTTCGCCAGGCCCTCAGCAACCTGGATGACCGGCAGCTCGACACGCCCTACCGGCCCGGCGGCTGGACCGTCCGGCAGGTGGCGCACCACGTGCCCGACAGCCACATGAACGCCTACATGCGCTTCAAGCTGGCGCTGACCGAAGCGGTGCCGACCATCAAGCCGTACGAGGAAAGCCGCTGGGCCGAGCTGCCCGATTCCTCGCTTCCGATCGATACCTCGCTGCGCTTGCTCGAGGCTCTGCACCAGCGCTGGGTGGTGCTGCTCCAGGCGCTGACCGAGGAGCAGTGGGACCTCGAGTTCATCCACCCCGAAAGCGGCCGGCAGCGGTTGTATCAGCTGCTGGCCCTCTACGCCTGGCACGGCCCGCACCACACGGCCCATGTGACGCGGCTGCGGGAACGGATGGGATGGAACCCAAACAGCTAAATAGAGAGTGCTGAGTAATGAGTACTGAACTGGAGCAGGGCGACCGCAACCCGACACCACTCAGTACTCAGCACTCACTACCCAGTACTTTTGTTCATGCCCTGGATACACACCATCGACCCCGCCGACGCCGAGGGTCCGTTGAAGGAGGAGTACGACCGCGCGTTCCAGCGCGCGGGGCGGCTCTGGCACATCCTGCGGTTGCAGAGTGTGAACCCCGCGGTGCTCAAGGCGTCGACGGCGGTCTATCTGGCCATCATGTACGGCGCGTCGCCGCTCAGCCGGGGGCAGCGCGAGATGCTGGCGGTGGTGGTGTCGCGCGGTAACGGGTGTCACTACTGAATCCGCTCCCACGCCCACGACCTCCGTGCCGAGGTCGCCGATTTCGGAATCGAGGACGACGGGGAGGCCGATCGCTTCGTCGACCAGATCGCGCGCGACTGGCGCGGGGCGGGCCTCTCGCCGGGCAACACGGCGTTGTGCGATCATGCGGAACAGTTGAGCCGCGATCCTGCTGGCACCGGCCCCGCCGGGGTGGAACGGCTGCGTCAGGCGGGATTGAGCGATCGGGCGATCCACGACGCGACCCAGGTGATCGCCTACTTCAACTACATCAATCGGATCGCCGACGGCCTGGGCGTCGAGCAGGAAGACTGGATTCGGCCTTGGGGCGAATGAATGCAGAGTCCGGAATGCAGAATGCAGAAGGGGTGCGCGGTGCTGAGTGCCGAACAGCTGGAAAACCGCCGGGCCGTGGTCTCGGATAGTGCCCTGCTTCAGGCACTCGCGAACCGGGTGCGGGGACGGGTCAGTCGAGTGCTACGGGAAATGCCCCCGGTGCCGCGGGTCAAAGCGATGCTTTCGCGGGACGGCGGCATTTGTCCCACCGATGGTTCGTCCCTCATCTTCGATCCCTGGAGCCCGTCGGCCCATCGCTGTCCCACCTGCGGGCAGGTGGTGACCGGAGAGCGACACGACCGGCACTGGGCCCGAGCCCAGCACCTGTGGCTGGCCGAACGCGCCGCCGACCTGGCCGCGCTCGCGGTCCTGCTAGGCGACGAGGCGGCGGCGCTCCGGGCGGGAGAATTGCTGGCGGCCCAGGCCGCGGTGTATCTCGAGCTGCCCAACCAGGACAACGTTCTCGGTCCGACCCATCTCTTCTTCTCGACCTACCTCGAGAGCATGTGGATCACCAGCTGGCTGGCCGCGGCCTTCCTGCTGCGGGAGGCGGGTCTGCTCGCCGACGAGCGGACCGAAGCGATCGATCAGGTGGCGGAAGAGGCGGCCGCCCTGATCGGCGAGTTCAATGAAGGGCTCTCGAACCGTCAGACCTGGAACGCGGCTGCCCTGGTGGCGATTGCCGCCTGGTTCGGGGACGAGGAGCTGGTGCAGACCTCGGTCGAGTCGCGCACCGGGTTGCTGGGATTGCTGGCCGATGGCTTTGAAGGCGGCGAAGGGATGTGGTGGGAAGGGGAGAATTACCACCTCTTTGCGCTGCGCGGAATGATGACTGGCATCCAATGGGCCCGCGTCAACGGCGTCGACCTGCTGGAGGATCCCGAGCTCCGGACCCACTTCGAGCGGGCCCTTCTGGCACCTTCGCTGACAGCGCTGCCGGACCTGACCTTCCCGGCCCGCAAGGATTCCCGCTTCGGCGTCTCGCTGGCGCAGCCGGCCTACCTCGAGCTGTGGGAGATCGGCCGGTCGTGGCTGGGCGAAGGCACCCTGCTCAATGGCTGGCTTCAGGCACTCTACCGGGTCCCCGCCCCGAAGCCGGATCACTACGACGCCTGGCTGCACGACAGCGGCCTGGAAAGCCCGATACGCCGTTCGGCGGCAGATCTGTCATGGTGGGCCCTGCTGGCCGTGGAGCCGCGACCCCACCCGGACGATGCAGCCATGGCCGCCGCTAGTTGCTTCATCGAATCCCAGGGACTCGCCCTCCTCAGGCCAAACGGTTCCTATGTCAGCCTGGAGTGCGGCACGGCCGGCGGGGGTCATGGTCACCCCGACCGGCTCAACTTGACCTTGCACGCGGGGGGAGTGCACTGGCTCCCCGATCCGGGAACCGGATCCTATGTCGACCCCTCGCTGTTCTGGTATCGAAGTGTGTGGGCCCACAACGCACCTGCGGTCGATGGAGCGTCTCCGCTCGAGGCCCGCTGTGAGGCCTTCGACAGCCGCGGCAATTGGGGATGGGCCCGGGGCCGAGCCGGGGAGGTCACCCGCACCGTGGTGGCGGGCCCCGAGCTGGTTTTCGATCTGGTCGAGCTGGAGGCCCGGACGGCGCGGACCCTCGAGCTGCCCTGGCACCTGCAGGGCGAAACCCGAGTGGCCAGCCCGGGCACCTGGACGGCGGCGGAGCTCGTAGACCAGTCGGTCGAGTCGGTTGAGTCGGTCGGGTCGGTCGAGTCGGTCGAGAAGTTCAGACCCAGCGGCTCAGGGCCGGTTGTGATCGAGGCCGGCGCGGGCGACGCTCGCATTCGACTGCACCTGGCCGGCGGGGCCGAACTGCTGCGGGCCGCTGGGCCGGGTCTCCCTCGCGAGCGAACGAGCCCGACCTTTTACCTGCAACGGATCACCTCGACCTCCACTCACCTGGTTACCCTCATCGAGCTGGTCCCTGTCGATGGAACGGAACTGACGGTGAAGCAGGACGGAGTCTCGGTCCGGCGAACGGGATCGCTCACTTCGCTCGGCTTTACGGCCAGCGGTGGCGCCCAGGTTGTGACGCCGGAGGGAAGGCTCGACCTGGGAGGGGTCCGGCTGGCACCGGCCACCCCCACACATCTGTTCCGCGATCACCCCAGCTGGGACGCCGTCGCCCTGGCTCTACCCGCCTGGTCCCGGCCGGCCCTCGACGGGTCGCTGGAGGGGTTCGACCTGGAGGAGCCCATCACCCTGGAGGGCGAGCACCAGTACCGCCGGAGCGAGCATCCCTACGATCCGGATCGGTTTGCCGCCGACGCCTGGGTCAACTGGAACATGGAAGGGCTGTACCTGGGAGTGCATGTTCGGAAGCCGGAGGTGGTGGTCCGCCAGGCTGGCGCGCCGCCCCTGGAGCTGGACAACGAGCCGGACGACATCCACCTCGACGGGATCCAGCTCTACCTGCGGTGGCCCGACAACCAGGTGGCTGCCTTCGTGATCGTGCCGGACCCTTCAGGGGCGGTAAGGGCTCGCCGCATTGGTCCCGAGGGCGAGGCCCAGGTCACCGGTGCCTGGAGCGAGACCGATGATGGGTACCTGATGAGCGTGGCAGTGACAGATCCACGCCTCGCCGGGCTCCGGCCAGGAATCCGGCTGGGATTCGACCTGCTGATCAACGAAATGACATCAGACCGGGTCAGACGCCTCGGCCAGCTGGTTTGGTCCGGTGGTGATGGGTGGGTGTACCTGCTCGGCGATCGCCAAAATCCAGAACGGTTTGGGGTGCTGGAGCTCAAGTAAAAAGTCATGAGCACTACCTGCTGATCTACAAGCACTCTCTTCACACTGACATGACATTGATATGACACCGATTCTTGGCCACGGATCCCTCATCCTGAGCGCAGCGAAGGATCTCATCCTCCCACGAAGCAGATCCTTTGCTTCGCTCAGGATGACGATCGGGTTGACCCTGCTCGGCGCCGCCTGCCAGACGCCGCCCAACCGATACGCCGACCTCGTGTTCACCGATGGGTCGGTTCTGACGATGGACTCGGCCGCTCCCCGGGCTCAGGCCGTAGCCATCAAGGGCGGGCGGATCACGTTCGTCGGAAGCGACTCGGCGGCGGAGCGGTGGATCGGGTCGCGCACCAGGCGGGTGGCGCTGGGTGGCCGGACGCTGCTGCCGGGATTCCAGGACGCCCACATCCATCCCATCACCAGCGGTCTGGACCTGATGGGCTGCGATCTGACCGGGCTACAGGCTCCGGACGCGGTGCTGGCCCGGATCCGGAGCTGCGCGGACTCACTCCCGGCCGGTCGCTGGCTGGTTGGCTCAAACTGGGAGCTGCCGCTCTTCCCGGCCGCGAACCCGCGGCGCGAGCTGCTCGATTCGCTCGCCCCCGGGAGGCCAGCCTACTTCACCGCCTCGGATGGGCATTCGGGCTGGGCCAGCAGCGAGGCCCTGCGCCTCGCCAATGTCACCAGAGCCACCCCCGATCCAGTGAATGGGCGGATCGAGCGCGACCGGAACCGCTCTCCCTCGGGCACCCTGCGCGAGGCGGCTATGGGCCTGGTTTCCGGCGTGATTCCCCCGCCCAGCACCGGCGACCTGAGTGCTGCAGCCCGTCGAGTGCTTCCGATCATGAACGCCGCGGGGATCACGGCCGCGCAGGAAGCATCGGGCAGCCGGAGGCTGCTGGAGACCTATCACGAGCTTGATGCGGCGGGTGACCTGACGGTCCGCATGGTGGTGGCGATGCGAGCCGACCCGGGACAAGGGTTGGAGCAGGTGGACTCGATGGTGAGCTGGCGGGGTCAGCTGGGGTCGCCTCGAGTGCGAGCCACCGCAGTCAAGATCTTCGAAGACGGCGTAATCGAAGCCCGCACCGCCGCGATGCTCCTGCCTTACCTGGATCGGCCCGGCGATGCGGGCGAGCCCAACTGGCCGGCGGAGCGGCTCGATTCGTTGGTGCGCCGGCTGGTGGAGGCGGACTTCACGGTGCACGTGCATGCGATCGGCGACCGGGCGGTGCGGCTGGCGCTGGACGCGATCGAGCGAGCGGAGCAGGGGCGGGAACGGGGCAGCCGGCGCCACCAGATCGCGCACCTCGAGGTGATCGACTCCAGCGATATCGCTCGCTTCGCCCGGCTCGACGTGATCGCCAACTTCCAGGCACTGTGGGCCTACCCCGATTCGTATATACGGGATCTCACCTGGCCGGCCCTGGGCCCGGAGCGCAGCCGCTGGATCTACCCGATCGGATCGGTGGCGCGGGCGAGTGGGCCGCTGGCGTTGGGCAGCGACTGGAATGTCTCGTCATTGGTGCCGCTGGAGGCAATCCAGGTCGCGATCACCCGGCGTGATCCGGCGGATTCCACCGGTCCACCGCTCCTGTCGGAGCAGGCCATCGACCTCATGACCGCGCTCCGGGCTTACACGCTCGGATCGGCGCGGGCCCTGGGTCTCGAGGGGGAAACCGGATCGATCGCCGTGGGGAAGCTGGCCGACCTGGTCGTGTTAGGCGATGACATCGAACGGGTCTCTTGGTTCCGGATCGCCCGGGTCCCGGTCCTGCTGACCCTGGTCGAGGGTGTGCCGGTCCACGGCAGGCTGGAGGATGCCGGCCGGTGATTTCCGCCGACCGGCTGAGCCGGAGCTTCGAGGGGCGTCCCGCGGTGGAATCGCTTTCGTTCGAGCTTCCGGCCGGTTCGCTGCTGGCCCTGCTGGGGCCCAACGGGGCGGGCAAAACCACGACCATCCGCATGCTGCTGGGACTGATCCGGCCCACTGCCGGATCGGCCCGGGTAGCGGGCATCTCGCTGAGTGGAGACGAGCAGGCCCGCCGTCAGCTTCGCGCCGCCTGCGGCTTTCTCACCGAGGCGCCGGGATTCTACGAGCGCCGCAGCGCGCTCGAAAACCTGCGTTTCTTCGGCCGGCTCTACGCGGCCGGGCCGGAGCTCGAGGGCCGGATCGAACGCTACCTGCGGGAGCTCGACCTCTGGGAACACCGGACCAAACCGGTGGGCGCCTTCTCCAAGGGAATGAAGCAGCGGCTGGCCATTATCCGGGCGCTGTTCCACGAGCCCCAGGTGTTGTTTCTGGATGAGCCCACCGCCGGGCTCGATCCGGAAGCGGCGCTGGAGGTGCGCGAGCTGATCGCGCAGCTCAAGACCCAGGGCCGGACCATCCTGGTCTGCACCCACAACCTGGCCGAGGCGGAGCGGTTGGCCGATTGGGTCGGCATCATCAATCGGCGACTGTTGGTGTTCGAGCGCCTCTCGACCCTGCAGCAGAGCCTGGGGGCGGCGATTTCGGTGAGGATTCGGCTGGCCCAATCGGCGCTGCTCTGGGATGAGACGGTACGGCGGCTGGAAGGGCCCTCCGACCTGAAGATCGCGGATCATCATATCGAGTTTCGGACCGACCAGGCCGATGTGGTGGTGCCCCGGGTGGTGACCGCGCTGGCCCAGGCCGGCGCGGCCGTGGTGGAGGTGGTGCCGCAGCGGGCCACGCTGGAGGCGGTCTATCTCGCATGCATGCGGCAGGGGTTGGAATGATCCGGCGCGACGTGGTGCTGGCTTTCCTGGCTCACGAGATCAAGGAGCTGCGTGGCAACGCCCGAGTTCTGCCGGTCATGCTGATCTTTCCGGTGCTCGCGGTCCTTTTTCCCGTGATCCTGACGTTTCTCGGGCCAAGCCTGGTCGAAGAGGCCTCGGTGGACCCGGCCATGGGAGCCATGCTCAAGCAGGCGGTGACACTCCCCGAGTTCCAGCAGCTGAGCCTGGAAGAAGCTCTGATCCGCTTCGCTCTGCGCGGTGTCGCGGCGTTCTACCTGCTGATGCCGGTGGCGATCGGCTCCACCGCGGCGGCGTTCTCGATTGTGGGGGAGAAGCAGCAACGGACCCTGGAGCCGATCCTGGCGACCCCCATCAGCGACCGGGAGTTCCTGGCCGGCAAGTTCCTGGTCTGCCTGGTACCGACCATGGTCGTGACCTGGCTGTCCGCCATCGTGGGGGTGGCGTTGGTCGACAGCATCAGCTGGTCCCGCTACGGCACCCTCTTTCTGCCGGACCGGTTCTGGCTGGCAGGGATCGGTCTGCTGGCTCCGCTGGTGGGCGCCGCCATTACCCTGGTCACCATGCGGCTCTCGGCCCGCTCGGTCGATCCGCAGTCGACGGTACAAGCCTCAGCTCTGGCGATTCTGCCGGGGTTCTTCGTGGTGTTCGGGGTGTTCGGGAAGGTGCTTATGGTGAGCTTCAACGCGGTACTGGTGACCATCGTCCTGACCCTGGTGCTGAACCTCTGGCTCTTCCGCGGGGTGGAACGGACCTTTCGGCGGGAGGAGATTCTGACCAAGTGGAAGTGACGTGACCAGTAAGGGAGCGGGGAGCAGGGAGCAGGAACCAGGGGCGGTAACCGGACCTGGGTCCGTTTCCCATCTGGTCCAAGAATCGCGGGCCCACGTTTCCTGCTCCCTGCTCCCTGCTCCCTGCTCCCTGCTCCCCTCCCTCAGGATGACGTTCGGTACTGTCGCTCTGGACGACGTTCGATATCACATCGTGGAGGATTCATGCGTCTGCTCTTCCTTGCATTGGCCGCCCTGGGCTGGTCCTGCACCCGGAGCGAGGCGGCGGCGCCGCAGGCCGACCTGGCCGGCGTCATCCAGGCGCGGCTGGACTCGCTGCCGGCGATTTCCTCGTTCTACGCCAAGGACCTGACCACCGGTCGGGAGGTCGCGATCCGGGCCGATGTGCCCATGAACACCGCGAGCGTGATCAAGCTGCCGATCATGATCCGTGCCTATCGGGACGCGGAGGCGGGCCGGCTGAATCTGGATCAACGCCACGTGGTGCGCCCGGAAGAGCTGCGGCGGGGCAGCGGACTGGTGCAGACATTCGCGCCTGGTCTCAATCCCACCCAGCGGGATCTTATCACCCAGATGATCATCACCAGCGACAACACCGCCACCGACCTGATGATCGGGGCGGTGGGCCTGGAGCGGGTGAACCAGCTGATGGACTCCCTGGGGTATCGGGCCACCCGGCTCCGCATGACCACCGGCGATCTCTTCAAGTGGATCTGGGTGCTCACCGACAGCGCCAACGCGCGCATGAGCCAGCGCGAGGTCTTTGAACGCGGCTTCCCCTCGGACAGCGGGATGGCCGCCCGGATTTTCCGGGTGGCCCAGGACTCCACCTACTGGTTGGGGACCATCACGGCGCGGGAGGCAGGCCGGATGCTGGAGGAGCTGCAACTGGGTAAGCTGGCCGGGAAGTCCGGGACCGACGAGATGCTCGGGATTCTCCGGCGGCAGTTCTACAGCTCCCGGCTGCCGCAACGGCTCCAATTCCAGGTCGGCATCGGCCACAAGACCGGGGACATCCCCCCGGTACTCGGCAACGATGTCGGCGTGATGTACCCTCCGGCCGGGCCGATCGTCATCGCGGTGTTCGTGAACCAGAACCGGGGCGACTTTTTCGCCCTCGAGTCGGCCATCGGCGCCGTGGCCCGGGATGTGGCCCGGGCCTGGGGTGGTGTGAAGTAGGGCTTCCCCAGGGTCGCGATCGGGCCGATCTTCCGGGCATCCATAGGAGGAATCTCATGCTGCTCGTTTCCGACATTATGCAGGCCGATGTGCGCACCATCGCGGCTGACGCGCCGGTAGCGGACGCGATCATGGCGCTGGCAGACAGTCATATCTCCGGCCTTCCGGTCCTGGACCGGACCGGCCAGCTGGTGGGTGTCGTTTCCAGTACCGACATCCTGGCGGCCGAGGCGGAGAGCGTTGAGGGAGGTGGTCTGAACCAGGTCGCCACCCATACCCGGGTGTCGGAGATCATGAGCCGCCAGCCCAAGACGGTCGATCCCACCACCCCGGTGAAGGTGGCCGCGCAGGAAATGCTGTACCTGGACGTCCACCGGCTGCTGGTGGTGAAGGATGGCAAGCTGATGGGAGTGATATCGCAGTCCGATATCGTGCGGGCGGTGGCCAGCGGGCGGCTTTAACGGACGGCCGGACGGCCGGACGGACTGACGGACTGACGGACTGACGGACGGTGTTTCTCAGGGGGATCTGTGCTTCGAGCGGTGGCCGGTGCCGGTCTGGCGTTGGTATTCCTCTCCCCTTCTCCGCTCCTGGCGCAGCTGCCCGATTCGGTACGGCGACAGGTGAATGCCGTCTTCTCCGATTATGACCATACCAACAGCCCCGGCTGCGCCCTGGCGATCTATCGCGATGGCGAGATCGCGTTTGCCCGCGGCTACGGCATGGCGAACCTGGAGCTCGGCATCGCCATCTCGCCCCGGAGCGTCTTCGACATCGGATCGACCTCCAAGCAATTCGCCGCCTTTGCCATCGGGCTGCTGGCGCAGGACGGGCGGTTGTCGCTGGACGATCCGATCCGGAAGCACCTTCCGGAAATGGGGACCTACGCCGACCCGATCACCATCCGTAACCTGGTGCAGCACACCAGCGGTCTGCGCGATTATCTCGGCCTGATGTCACTGGCGGGATTCAACTTCGACGACGTGACCGACGATCAGGACGCGCTCCGACTCATCACCCGGCAGAAGGCGGCCAA
>DASWKS010000555.1:0-8465 GCA_036396495.1 Gemmatimonadales bacterium | reverse complement strand
CAGCCGGATTCACCCACCAGAGCCAGGGTTTCACCCGGAGCGATACGGAAGTTCACCCCGTTCACCGCGAACACCGTCTTGGCCCCGCCGGTAAGCCAGCCGCCGGACCGGTAGTGCTTGACCAGGTCCTGTACCTCGAGCAGAGCAGTCATGAGGAGAAGATGCGCGGGCCTGCCGCCAGCCGCGCCGGATCGAGCAACCAGCATTTGGCGTCGTGACCCGGTCCCGGCTGGAACATGGGCGGCACGGCGCTGGCGCAGGGCTCGAAGGCGAACGGGCAACGGGGATGAAAGCGGCAGCCGGTTGGCCAGTCGGAAGGCTGGGGCACCGAACCGGGAATCGACTTGAGCCGTCCCACCGGGCCTTCCAGCCGAGGGATGGAGGCAAACAACGCCTGAGTGTATGGGTGGGACGGCCGCTGAAATAGGGCCCCGGTGTCCGCCGTTTCCACGATCTGGCCCGCGTACATCACCGCGACCCGGTCGGCTCGTCCCGCCACCACACCCAGGTCGTGGGTGATGAGCAGCACCGCCATCCCGTGCGTGCGGCGGAGCCCGTCGAGTAACTCGAGGATCTGCGCCTGGACGGTCACGTCGAGCGCGGTGGTCGGCTCATCCGCGATCAGCAGGGCCGGTTCCGCGGCCAGCGCGATCGCGATCATGACTCGCTGGCGCAGCCCGCCGCTCAGCTGGTGGGGATACGCGTTGAAGCGGTCGGCCGGATCGGGGATGCCGACTTCGGTCAGCAGGCGAATGGCGCGCTGCTTCGCCTCCGCCCGGGTGACCGGCAAATGGGCCCGCACCGTCTCGACCACCTGGTCGCCCGCCGTCAGGACCGGGTTCAGGCTGGTCATGGGATCCTGGAATACCATGCCGATCCTGCCCCCGCGGACCTGGCGCATGGCGCCGGGGTCGAGTCCCAGGAGATCGACTCCGTCGAGACTGATGCCGCTGCCGTCCGCGATCCGCCCGGGCGGAGGGACCAGACGCAGCAGCGCCAGGCTGGTGAGGCTCTTGCCGCAGCCGGATTCCCCGACCAGCGCGAGCACCTCGCCCTTGGCGATGGAGAAGCTGACGCCGTCCACCGGGTGCATCACGCCCCCGGGAACCGGAAAATCCAGACGCAGGTCCCGGACGTCGAGCAGCGTCACGCGGTCCTCGGATCGATCGCGGCCCGCAGGGCCTCGCCCAGCAGATTGGCGGCCAGCACGGTGATCACGATCGCCAGGCCGGGGAAGCCTCCCGCCCACGGCGCGATGGTCATGACGGAACGGGCGTCGAGAATCATGCCTCCCCAGGAAGGCATCGGCGGTTGAATGCCCAGGCCAAGAAACGAGAGACCGGCTTCCAACAGGATGACGTCACCCACGCCGAGTGTCGCGGTGACGATGAGCGGTCCGGCCACATTCGGCAGCAGGTGCTGCCCCATGATCCGTCCCGGCCCGGCTCCCAGGGACTCGGCGGCGACCACGAACGGTTGATGTCGCAGCCGAAGCACCTCACCCCGGACCAGGCGGCTGGTAGCGAACCAGCCGGTCGCTCCGATCACCAGGATCAGAGCCGGGACCGGAATCCGATCCCAAACCAGCACCAGGAGCAGAAGGATAAACAGCCGAGGGATGGCCATGGCGCCATCGACCATCCGCATCAGGATCGAGTCCACTGCTCCACCGGTGTAGCCTGCCACCAGCCCGACCGTGGTGCCCAGGGTCAGCGAGATGAGGGTCGCGAACCCCGCGATGCCCAGCGAAATCCGGCCGCCGGTCACCAGGCGGGCCAGGATATCGCGATTGAGCGAATCGGTGCCCAGGGGATGTCCCGTTCCCGGAGGCAGGGCCCCCCGGATGGCGTCGGGAATAGCGGCGGGATCGGGGAGAAACGGCGGGGCGAGGACCGACAGCAGCGCCAGTACCGCCAGCACCACCACACCCATCCCGCCGCCCGGCGACCGGATGGCTCGATAGAATGCCTCCCACAGTGACCCTCTCACTCGCTCCGTACCCTGGGGTCGAGCGCCAGGTATCCGGCGTCGGTGATGACCCCGCCGGCCACCACCAACCCCGACACCAACAGGGCGCAGCCCATCAGGAGCGGGTAGTCCCGGGTGGCGATGGCCTCCGCCGCCAGGCTGCCGAGGCCGGGCCAGTTGAAGACGTATTCGACGAAGACGGTGCCGGTTACCAGGACGGGAAGCGACAATCCGAAGAGGGTGAGGACCGGGGAAATCGCGTTCCGCCAGGCGTGGCCCCACACCACCCGCCGCTCGGTGAGACCGCGGGCCCGGGCCGAGTGCACGAAATCCTCCCGCATCGCCTCCAGCATCGCGGAGCGCTGCAGCCGCATGGTGCCCGCGATGGTGACCACGGCGAGGGTCCCGGCCGGGAGCAGGAGGTGCCGGAGCACGTCGAGGGCGCGGGTCAGCAGGGGCGCATCCGGTGAGAGCAGGGGGTCGGTCATCTGGGCCGCGGGGAGCAGCCCCCAGCGCAAGCTGACGAAGGACACCAGCACCAGCCCCAGCCAGAACGCCGGCATGGCGTATCCGGTGAGGGAGATCCGGGTCAGCCACCGGTCGAGCCGGCGCCCGCGATGCCGGGCCTGCAGCACTCCGAGCCAGATGCCGGCCGTAAAATTGACGAGCAGAACGGTGCCGCCTAACAGCAAGGTAGCGGGGAGGCGGGAGGCGAGCAGGGAACCGACCCGGTCGGGGTAGTGTCCGATTGAGACGCCCAGATCGCCCCGTGCCACGCCGCTCAGCCAGCTCACCAGCTGGCGACCCAGCGGTTGATCCAGCCCGAAGCGGCGCCGCAGGACGTCGGCCTCGACCGGCGTCAGCGACGCATCGGCATCGAGCCGGACCAGCGGATCGCCCGGTGTGATCCGCATGATGACGAACAGGAGAAGGAGGCTGGCCGCGAACGTCAGGCCGGCCTGCAGCAGTCGCCGGACCGCCCAGCCGGCCACCGGCTCAGGGTACCCGGTCTCGGGGGAGTTCGCGACCCGGCCGGACCCGCCAGCGCCAGATCGCGCGCCAATACGATTCCGGGCTGACCGCCACCCGCTCGTAGCGGGTGTGGATCGCGAGCGGAGTCGATGGCGCGTACAGGAAGACAGCGGGCGCGTCGTCGACCAGCCGTCGCACCACCTCGCGCCAGGCCAGCCGGGTATCGCCCCGACCCGCGATTGCGGCATCGAGCAGCGAGTCGACCACGGGATTGCAGTACTGGGCCACGTTGGAGCCGCCTCGGCCGGCGCAGCTCCAGCTCTGGACCATACCGGACGGACTGGGATCCAGGCTGGCCGCGGCGAAGTCGATGTCGAACTCGCCTTTGGCGCGCCGCTCGGCCCATACCGGCCCGTCCAGTCGGACCAGCTCCACCTGGACGCCGATCCGGCGCCACTGTTCCTGGACTTGCTGCGCCAGCATCACCCGGGGGGCACTGGTGCCCGGGAAGTTGAGCCGCAGGGACAAGGGTTGGCCGTTGCGATCGAGAATGCCGTCGCCGTCGCTGTCACGCCAACCCCGTCGTTCCAGCGTCATCCGTGCGCCAGCGGGATCGTGCCGGGTCAATTGCACCCCCGGTTCACGAATCCAATGCAGCTGGGAAACGGGGCCTTCCGGCACCGCCGCCCAGTCACCGAATGTGGCCCGGGTCATTCCTCTGCGGTCGAGGGCCTGGCTCAGCGCCCGCCGAACTTCTACGTCCGCCAGGATGGGATGGGGCTGGCCGCGATCGCCATAGGCCCGCTGGTTGAAGAGCAGGTAGCCCACCCCGGTCGTTGGGATGGCCAGGATGCGCAGGTCGGGTTTGGCCTTGACCCGAGGGACGTTACTCACCGGGATGATGCTCTCCAGCGCGTCCCCGGTGCCGTCGAGCATCAGGTTGATCTGAGCTTCGGCATCGCGGGCCAGCAGGAACACCACGCGACCGAGCCCGGGACGGCCCAGAAAGAAATCCGGGTTGGCCACCAGCTCGACCTGGCGGCCGGGCTCCCTTCGGGAGAAGCGATAGGGTCCGTTGCCGATCGGATGCTGGACGAACGGCGACGCCGCCAGCCGGCCCTTGGGAATGGTGTCGAGCAGATGGGCCGGCAGCGGTTGGACGTGCCATACCGCATCGTAGAACTGTTCGGCGTACACCCGGGAGAATCCAACCACCACGGTACGCTCGCCCTCGGCGGTTACCGAGCTCACCGAGCGCAGCAGGACCGTCTTCTGCGCGTCGGCCGTGTCGCGGCGGATCCGGTCGAACGAGAAGACGACATCACGGGCGTTAACGGGTCGGCCGTCGTGCCAGCGGGCCCGCGGATCCAGCTCGAATACCAGGGTCAGCGAATCACGCCGAGTCCAGCGCTGGGCCAGCTCGGGGGTAAAACCGCGATCACCCGCCGTCACGAAGTCCGGCCCGATCCGCGCCAGGCGCAGGAACATGAGGTCGGCGACGTCGGTGTTGGCCTTCAGGTTGCTGAGCGTCGGTACCGGCGCGGTCGCTTCGGCACCCACCACGATGACAATGGTGCCAGGAATCGCGTTCTGGGACGAGGCCATGGCCGGACACACCAGAACCAGCGCCAGGATGGCGGACCGGCGCATACAGATCCTCTTTCTGGGCATAATGGCCTGTTACAAGATAAGTCGCGCGGCACCGGTCGCGAGTCGCGAGACCTGGACGGGGGTGGGGTTATCGCTCCCACGTCCATTCGGTCGAGCGGAAGCGAGCTGCGTGCCGGTTGGCTCGCTCCAGGACGGCGGTCGGGTCGCCGAGGGGCCGCCACGGCCCGGTCCAGTCGACCGCGGCCCGTTCTACAGCGTGCGCGGCTTCCTCAAACTCGATTCGACGCCCCACGGCCCGGCTGAGTGGCAATTCCGGGGCCACATCGCCTGCCTCACCGGCCAACTGGTGGACCAGGTGTTGGTCGTCCTCGAGGAGCAAAGAGCCGTGCTGCAGGAAGGCGGAGGATTGCCGCAGTTGGGCGCTTCCCAGGACCTTCCGTCCCCGGACCAGGACTTCGCCGCCGACCGGCGCGGCGAAACAGGCTCCATCGGCGGGGCCGGGCACACGGCGCGGCTCAGGCGCGAGGCTGGCCTCGGCCCCGAGGCTCCGGATGGCGGCGACGAAAAGGGAGTGGATGCCGCGGTAGGCCTCGCGCAGCGTTCCCGAGGCAGGGGCCGCCACCGCGTAGGTCAGCTCTCGGGCATGCCAGACCGCCCGACCGCCGGTTGGACGCCGCACCACGTCGACGCCCAGCGCCGCGATCCGGTCCCGGCCATAGCGGCGCAAGGCGGGTTCATGGCGGCCCAAGGAGAGGCAGAACGGCTGCCAGCGGTACAGTCTCAGGGTGGCCCGGCCGGATTCCGCGGCGAGATCGAGCAGCGCCGTGTCGATCGCCATGTTCTGCCAGCCGGGGCGGGGAGAGGAGTCGAGCCAGAAATGCCAAAGCGATTGACGATTGTCGATTGTCGATTGACGATTAATCACGTCGGTTTCGCAAGATACCGGTGCCCGTAATCGTCAATCGTCAATCGTCAATCGTCAATGGCTCATCTCCCCGCGTACTCCTCCACCGGCGGGCAGACGCACACCAGGTTCCGGTCTCCGTAGGCGGAGTCGATCCGGCTGACCGTGGGCCACGATTTGTGGATCCGGGTGGCGGCGGTGGGGAAGCCGGCCTGCTCCCGGCCGTAAGGCCGGTCCCACCCGTCGGACGCCACCTGCTGCATGGTGTGGGGGGCGTTGGAGAGTACGTTGTTGCCCTTCGGCTGTCCGCCCTGCTCCACTGCGCGGATCTCTTCCCGAATCGAGCGCATCGCTTCCACGAACCGGTCCAGCTCGTCCAGCGGCTCGGACTCGGTCGGCTCCACCATCAGGGTGCCCGCCACCGGGAACGAAACCGTCGGCGGATGAAAGCCATAGTCGATGAGCCGTTTGGCGATGTCCTCGACGTCCACGCCCGCGCTCTGCTTGAACGCGCGGGTATCGAGAATGCACTCGTGGGCTACCAGCCCTCCGGGGCCGCTGTAGAGCACCGGGAACTGATCGGCCAGCTTGCGGGCGATGTAGTTAGCGTTGAGGATGGCCACCCGGGTGGCTTCGGTCAGACCGTCCGGTCCCATCATCGCGATGTAGGCCCAGGAGATCGGGAGAATCGAGGGGCTCCCCCACGGCGCCGCCGAGATGGTCCCGCACGATTTCGCCCGGCCGAACGGGACGATCGGGTGATCCGGGAGGTAGGGCGCCAGGTGGGCGGCCACGCCGATGGGGCCCATGCCGGGGCCGCCCCCGCCGTGAGGGATACAGAAGGTCTTGTGCAGGTTGAGGTGGCAGACGTCGGCGCCGATGTCACCCGGGCGGCACAACCCCACCTGAGCGTTCATGTTGGCACCGTCCATGTACACCTGGCCGCCGTTGGCGTGCACGATTTCACACAGCTCGCGAATGCCGGCTTCGAACACCCCATGGGTCGAGGGGTAGGTCACCATGATCGCGGCCAGCCGGGCGCGGTGGGCCTGGGCCTGCGACCGCAGATCCGCCAGATCGATGTTGCCGTCCCGGTCGGTCCTTACCACCACCACCTTGAGCCCGGCCATGACCGCGCTGGCCGGGTTGGTGCCGTGGGCCGACTGGGGGATCAGGCAGATGTCGCGATGGGTGTCGCCCTGGTCGTGATGGTAGGCCCGGATCACCAGCAGGCCGGCGAATTCGCCCTGGGAGCCGGCGTTAGGCTGCAACGAGATGGCCGCGAAACCGGTGATCTCCGTCAGCCACCGTTCCAGGTCGTCGAACAATTCGGCATAGCCCCGGGCCTGCTCCACCGGCGCGAAGGGATGCAGGCCACCGAACTCGGGCCAGGTGACCGGGATCATCTCGGTGCTGGCGTTGAGCTTCATGGTGCACGAGCCGAGCGGGATCATCGCGGCCGTGAGGGACAGATCCCGCGCTTCCAGCCGCCGCATGTACCGGAGCATCTCGGTTTCGCTGCGGTGGCGGTGGAAGACCGGATGAGTCATGAAGGCGCTGGAACGCAGGAACGCGCCGGGCAGCGCCTCGGAGTCGAGCGCCGGCGCCGGCGCGCTTCGTCCCAGCGCGAAGATCCGCACCAGATCCTGGAGGTCCGCTTCAGTGACCGTCTCGTCCAGTGACACGCCCACCCGGGTCGAGTCCAGCGACCGAAGGTTGATCCGGAGCGCCCGCGCGGCCTCATGGAGCCGAGCCGCCGTCGCCGCGTCGGTCTCGACCGCGAGGGTATCGAAGAAGGCGGTGTGCCCCAGCCGGTAGCCCAGGCTCTGGAGCGCCTTGGCCAGCGCGGCGGTGCGGCGGTGCACCCGGGCGGCGATGGCCCGGAGTCCTTCGGGTCCGTGATATACGCCGTACATGCCGGCGATCACCGCGAGCAGCACTTGGGCGGTGCAGACGTTGCTGGTGGCCTTCTCGCGCCGGATGTGTTGCTCCCGGGTCTGGAGCGCCATCCGGAGGGCCGGCTGGCCGCTCCGGTCCTTGGAGACGCCGATGAGGCGGCCGGGAAGGTGGCGTTTGAATTCTTCGCGGGTCGCGAGAAAGGCAGCGTGGGGGCCGCCGTATCCCATGGGAACCCCGAAGCGCTGGGAGTTGCCGACGGCGATGTCGGCGCCCCATTCACCCGGAGGCGCCAGCAGCGTCAAGGCCAGCAGGTCGGTGGCCACCGTCACCAGGGCCTTGGCCGCATGGGCCCGCTCGACCACGAGACGGAAGTCGTGGATCGCACCATCGGTCGCGGGGTATTGCAGCAGGCAGCCCACCACCTGGTTGCCGAACTGGAATTGCTCCGGCAGCCCGGTTTCCACCCGGACTCCCCTGGCCTCGGCCCGGGTCCGCACCACCGCGATGGTCTGAGGGTGACAACGCTGGTCCACCAGATAGCGGGGCGCCTCGCCGTGCTCCACGACGCCCAGCGTCAGCGCCATCGCCTCGGCGGCGGCGGTCGCCTCATCGAGGAGGCTGGCGTTCGCGATGGGCAGGGCGGTGAGATCCGCCACCATGGTCTGGAAGTTGAGCAACGCCTCGAGCCGTCCCTGGGCGATCTCCGGCTGATAGGGCGTATACGCGGTGTACCAACCGGGGTTTTCCAGGATGTTCCGCTGGATCACCGTGGGGGTGATAGTATCGTGGTACCCCAGACCAATGTAGGAACGAAACCGCTGGTTCTGGCCGGCCATTTTCTTGAGCGCCGCGAGGGCCTCGGCTTCTGACCGTGCGGGCGGCAGCGCCATGGGCCGGCGCAATCGGATGGACTCGGGAACGACCGCGTCGATCAGCCCGTCGAGCGACTCGAACCCAAGGAGCTCGAGCATCGCCTCGATGTCATCGGGTCGAGGGCCCAGGTGTCGGCTGGCGAAACCGGGCGGGGGGATCTGAGGCAGTGAGGACATTACGCTGGATGGTCGAAGGCGGTCGAAGGCGGTCGAAGACAGTCGAAGGTGGGTGGGCCGGC
>DASWKS010000554.1:0-11063 GCA_036396495.1 Gemmatimonadales bacterium | reverse complement strand
CGAGATGAAACGCTTGGCGATGACGGCCTGCGGCGTGGGCCCGGTGAAGGGCGGCTCGCCGGAGAGCATCTCGTAGAAGACGCAGCCCAAGCTGTAGAGATCGCTCCGGCCGTCGACCGCGCTCTCCCCGCCGGCCTGCTCGGGACTCATGTAGGCCGGAGTGCCTATGGCCATGCCGGTCTGGGTGATGGAACCCTCGCCGCTCAGCGCCTTGCCGATCCCGAAGTCGGCGACCATCGCATTCCCCTCGTGGAACAGAATGTTCTCGGGCTTGATGTCGCGGTGCACCACGTGCTGGCGATGGGCGTAGTCCAGGGCGGAGGCGACCTCGCGGGTGATACGGATGGCCTCCTCGAGGGGAAGCTGCCGCTCGCGCTCGAGCCGCTCCCGGAGCGACCGGCCTTCCATGTTGGGCATTACGTAGAAGAGCAGCCCGTCGACCTCCCCGGAGTCGTAGACGGTCAGGACGTGCGGGTGGGTGAGCCCCGCCGCCATCTTGACCTCGCGGAGAAACCGCTCGGCCCCGATCTCGGCGGAGATCTCCGGCCGCAACACCTTGAGGGCGACCCGGCGGTCGTGGCGGAGGTCCCGGGCCAGGAACACGACGGCCATGCCCCCGTGGCCCAGCTCCCGTTCGAAGGCGTAGCGTCCGGCGAGATGGTGGGTGAGCCGTTCTTGAA
This sequence comes from Gemmatimonadales bacterium, assembly GCA_036396495.1. Lineage (GTDB taxonomy): Bacteria > Gemmatimonadota > Gemmatimonadetes > Gemmatimonadales > GWC2-71-9 > SZUA-320. The sequence continues at coordinate 10,383 of DASWKS010000554.1, read as the reverse complement.
GGGTTAGCACGTCCCCTATAATGCCCACATGCCGCGGCCACGGCCACCCCTCAGAACTCGGCGAGGAGTCGGGGCTCGCTGAAGCCTTCCTTATGGAGGGTCGGCCGGATGCTCGGATGGGACGGATCGGGCGGATTGATCTCGCGCGCCCCGAACCCAAACTTCGACACTGTTCATTTCAAAAGAAAACGATCCGCCAAATCCGTTGCATCGGCAGCATCCGTGCTGACCCTCGGTCCTCGATCGCCGTTCAGCGCAGCCGGCACCCAGGATGGAGTGTCGGCCGGATGCTTCCGATGTAACGGATCAGGCGGATCAGCCCTGCAGCATTATGATGGCACCGGCGTCTCTATTGGTTTCACTAACCTCCGTTCCTGATGCATCTTTGAAAATGGCTGGCGTCGAGCTGATCGAGGAGGGCGATACCGTCACAACCAAGACCTCGGGTAGGGGAGGCAAGGGTGGAGCTTCCACAAGATGGAAGCAAGCTGGTCATGACGGTGCCCATGAAGACGTTAGGGTCCAGAACGAAGGATTAGAGCGGCAGACGGTAGCTCAGACCCCCGGTCCACAGCAGGTCCACCTGGGTCTTGTCGAACCCCCCGCGATCGTAGCCGTAGACGTACGTCGTGCCCTGGACGAAGAGGCCGACGTTGCTGCGGGGAAGCACGTACTCCACACCCAGGCCGCCTTTGCCGGCGAACTTGGTGAATCTCTCAAAGGTGTTGAGATCGGTGTTGTCGATGGTCACCGCTCCCGCGCCCAGCAGCAAATACGGCGCGAAGCCGCTGCTGGTCGGATACCGGAGCTGTACATCGCCACCGTAGAAGTAGTGGTTCAACTTCTGACCGGTGAGCAGTCCCGCGGCCGGGCCTTCTCCTTCGGAACGCGCGAAGTTAAAGCTGCCCCGGATGGCCAGGTAGGGGTTGACCTGCACTCCCACTCCGGCCCCGGCGGTCCAGCCGGTCTTGAGCGAGGCCGTGCCGGCTTCATTCAGGTCGGTGACCGGCGAGTTGCCTCCCCCGTTGGCGAAGAAGACCAGCCTCGGCCGATCGCTTGCCGCTTGAGCTGAGAGGACAGCCGGCGCCAAGAGCGACAGGACCAGCGCCGCGCTCAAGCTCGAACGAGTAATCATTTCACATCCCCCATCAAGGTTCTGCCCCGTCTGTTGCACGGCCGGCGCGAGGGGCGGCACCGCCGGCCGGATCCCTCTCGGAGAACGCAGGTTCAGCGCGCCCCGGAATCCCCTCCACCAACCGCCCGATACACCGCCACCAGCGCCGTGACCGCGTCGGTCCGCCCCTGCGCCAGCTGATCCTGCGCCGCCAGCAGCGACCGCTCCGCGTCCAGCACCTGGAGGAAGTCCGCTACCCCACCTTCGAACCGGAGCCGGGCCAATTCCGCCGCCCGGTTGCTCGCCGCCGCCGCCGCCTCGAGCTGAGTCAACCGCTCCTGCGCTCTGGCATAGGCCACCCGCGCGGTCTCCAGCTCCTCCCGCGCCAGCAGCACGGTCTGCTCGTACCGGGCCCGGGCCTCGGCCTCGAGCCCCCGGGCTGCATCCACCCCCGCCTTCACCCGGCCCAGGTTGAGCAACGGCCAGGTGATCACCGGCCCCACCGCATAACGCCCGCTGCCGGATCGGCCTAACGAGTCGAACGCGGTCGAGGTGAACCCGGCAGTCCCGCCCACCGAGAGCCGGGGCAGGTAATCGGCCTTGGCCGCGCCGACAAACGCCGCTTCCGCCGCCACACGGCGCTCGGCCGCCCGGACGTCCGGCCGCGATCGAATCAGCGAATCGACCTCGACCGGCACTACCTCCCGGGGCAGCTCGGGCACCGAGCACGACTCGTCCACCTCCGCCGAGCACGGTCCGGCTAACTCGGTCCCCACGACCTTGGGATCGCGTCCCACCAGGACCCCGATCCGGTGCCGGGCCGCGGCGATCCGCGACTCGAAAGTCGGGACCAGCGCCAGGGTGGTGCTCAACTGCGCCTGGGCCCGCTCGGTATCGAACGCGGTCCCCCGCCCGGCATCGAGCCGGTTACGGGTGAGCTGCAAGGTGCGGCGCTGGTTCTCGGCGTTCCGCTGCGCCACCAGGAGCTGGTCCTGAGCCCCCCGCAGCTCGAAGTACGCCGTCGCCAGCTCGGCCGTCACCAGCCGCCCCACATCCCGCACGTCCTCCCGGGCCGACTCGGACAGCGCATCCTGGCCCCTCAAGTTCTTGCGGAGCCGGCCGAAGACATCGACTTCCCACGCGGCGCGGAACTCCGTGTCCCAGAGACTCCGGTCGGGGACCGCGATCCCGAACTGGGCCTGCGAGAGCCGCTGGCGGGTGAACCCACCCGCCACCGTCACTGTGGGTGCCAGATCGAGCGCCGCGTTCATCCGGGCGGCCCGGGCCTGCCGCACCCGCGCCTGCGCCACCTGTACGTCCCGGTTCGCTCGGAGCGCCTCGGCCGTTAGGCGGGCCAGGGTGGTGTCGCCCAGCTGACCCCAAAACGTGACCGACGCCGGCCCGGGTCCGGGATCCTGAGCCTCCACCCGTTCACTGTTGACCGTTGACAGTGAACCGGTGAACAGGGCGACAGTGAACAGTGAAGCTACGTTACGCATTACCGACCCCCTCGAGCGCGGGCTGCAATCCACCCGCTGACTCGGTCTCTTTTGCAACGGCCCGGTGATCTCTCGCGATCAGCGAGTAGAACACCGGCACCACGAATAGGGTGAACAACGTCCCCACCGCCATGCCGGCCACCAGGATGGTCCCGATGCTGTTCCGGGCCGCGGAGCCTGGGCCGCTCACCAGCACCAGCGGAAAGTGCCCGAAGATGGTGGCCGCGGTGGTCATCAGCACCGGACGAAGCCGGGTGAGCGACGCCTCCCGAAGGGCGGCGAGCTTCTCCAGTCCGCGCTCCTGCAGCCGGTTGGCGAACTCGACGATCAGAATGCCGTTCTTCGCGATCAGCCCTACCAACGTGATCAGGCCGACCTGCGAGTAGATGTTGATGGTCGTCAGATCCAGGAAGCTGAAGAGCAGCGCTCCGGAAATCGCCAGCGGCACCGAGCCCAGCAGCACGATCAGCGGATCGCGGAAGCTTTGGAACTGAGCCGCCAGCACCAGGTAGATGAGGACCACGGCAAAGCCGAGTGTGACGACCAGCGCGCTGCCCTCGCGGCGGATCTGGCGCGACTCGCCGGCGTAGTCCATCACCATGCCCGGCGCGGCCGCGGCCGTAGCCGCCTGCTCCAGCACCTGGAGTCCTTCGTCCTTGGTGACACCGGGCTTGACCCCGCCGAACACCCGCACCGCGTTGCGCTGCCCGAACCGGTTGAGGGTCCGCGGCGCCGGATGGGTCTCGATCCGGGTGAAGGTCGACACCGGCACCAGCTCACCGCTCGGCGTCTTGATCTTCAAGTCGAGCAGGGGCGCTACCGTGGCGCGGTCCTTCTCGCCAATCTGGGGAATGACCTTGTAGCTCCGGTCGAACCAGTTGAACCGGTTGACGTAGCCGCCGCCTAACAGCGTGCCCAGTTCGCGTCCCACCGTGGCCAGGTCGAGCCCCAGGTCGGCCACCTGGTCGCGGTCGATCACCACGGTCGCCTGGGGCAGATCGATCTTGAGGTCGGTGTCGACATACAGGAACTTGCCGCTCTGCCAGCCGGCGCCGACCACCGCGCCCACCGTCTCGAGCATCTGCTCCGGCGGCACGTCGCTCTCCAGCACCAGCTCCACGTCGTACTGGCCCGGCGTGGGAAGCGGCGGGTCGAGCCGGGGGAAAACCCGGAGGCCCGGGATCTGCGATACCGCGCCGTACACCTCGCCGTACATCTGCTCGGTGGAGCGCTCCCGTTCCTTCCAATCCTTCGCCACGAAGCCGCCGAACCCGCCCCAGTTGGCCGTCAGCGACCACATGAAGCGGTTCTCCGGGAACGCGTTGATGGCCTGCACCACGTCCAGCGACGCCCGGTTGGTGGCCGAGAGGGTGGCATCCGGGGCCGACTCGAAGAAGAGGCTGATGTGGCTCTGGTCCTCGACCGGGGCTAACTCCCGCCGCGACATGGTGTAGAGCGGCCAGGCCGCCACGGTCACCAGCAGCGAGGCGGTGACGATCGCCCACCGCATGCCCATCGCACCGTCGAGCAGCCGCCCGTAGGCCTGCCGGACCCGGTCGAACCCGCGGTTCACCAGCGCGGTGAGCCGGCCTTCCTTCCCGGCCGGATGCACCATCCGCGAGCTCATCACCGGGGAGAGCGTCACCGCGACGATCCCCGACAACACCACGGCGGAGGCCAGCGTGATGGCGAACTCCAGGAAGAGCGAGCCGGTGAGCCCGCCCTGGAACGCGAGCGGGGTGTAGACCGCGGCCAGGGTGATGGTCATCGCGATGATCGGGCCGATCAGCTCCCGGGCGCCCAGCAGGGCCGCGTCGATCCGGGAGCGGCCCTCCTGGACGTGGCGCTCCACGTTCTCCACCACGACGATCGCATCGTCCACCACCAGCCCTACCGAGAGCACGATGGCGAGAATGGTGAGCAGGTTGAGGCTGAAACCGAACGCGGCCATGAAGATTCCGGCGCCGATCAGCGAGATCGGCATGGCAACCAGCGGCACCAGGGCGGTGCGGACCGAGCCCAGGAACAGGAACACCACGAACGCCACGATCAGCATGGTCTCGCCCAGCGTCTTGCTGATTTCGCGCAGCGCGTCACGCATGAACACGGTGCCGTCCCACACCAGCCGCATCTCGATGTCCTTGGGCAGGGTGGACCGCACGCGCTCTATCTCCCCGAGCAGCCGGTCGCCCACCGCGATCTCATTCGCACCGGGGAGCGGCCACACGCCGAGGTACACCGCCTCCTGGTTGTTGTACTTGGCGACCAGCTGCGCCTCCTCCGAACCCAGCTCAACCTGGGCCACATCTCTCAACCGCACGACAGCACCGCCGCGATCGGCCACGATCAGGTTGGCGAACTCCTCCGGGGTGCGGAGATCGGTGTTCGCCAGCAGGTTCACCTGGACCAGGTTGCCCTTGGTCTGGCCCACCGCCGCCAGGTAGTTGTTGCGCTGGAGCGCGGCGTACACGTCGCCCGGCGCGAGGTTGACGGCGGCTAGCCGGTCGGGATCGATCCAGACCCGCATGGCGATGGGCCGGCCACCCTCGCTGTTGCTGACCCGCTGCACCCCCTCCAGGGTGGCGAACTGGGGCTGCAGGGTGCGCGAGAGCCAGTCGGTCAGCTCAGGCACGCTCCGCTCGGGGGAGGCAAAGCTCAGGTAGAACGACGCGTAGGGCCGGTCGGTCCGCTGGATATCCACCACCGGCGGCTCGGCGTCGGGCGGCAGCTCCGAGCGCACCTGCTGCAGCCGAGCCGTGACCTCTGCCAGGGCCGCCGTGCTGTTGTAGTTGAGCTTGAGCCGCACTGTGATGGTGCTCACACCGGCCCGGCTGGTGGACTCGATATAGTCCACGCCGCCCATGGCCGACACCGCGCGCTCGATCGGTGTCGTGAGGAAGCCCCGGACGGTCTCGGCGCTGGCGCCGTAATAGACCGTGGTGATCACCACGGACGAGCTCTCGACCTGCGGGTACTGCTGGATGGGCAGGGACGAAAGAGCCCGCCAGCCCAGCAGCACGATGACCAGGTTCACGACCAGGGCGATCACCGGATGCCGGATGAATAGATCGGTGATGGCGCGGCGAGGTGTATCCGACATTAGTGACCCCCGTTCCCCAGCGTATCGGCTTCACCCGCGAGCGTCACCAGCACGCCTTCCCGCAGCTTGAACGCGCCTGACGCGGCCACCTGCTCCCCGGCTTTCACGCCGGTGAGAATCATGACCTCGTCGCCTAACACGTCGCCCGCCTGCACCGGCCGCAGATGGGCCCGGGCCTTCCCCTGGTCGTCCTGCGTGATCACGAACACGTGGTCGCCCGAGGGGCCCTTCCGGAGCGCACTCACCGGCACCACCACGGCCTGGGTCGGGGCGCCGAGCGGCACCCGGACCCGCACCGATGCACCGGGTGACGCCACCGGGACCTCACCGTTCAAACGGGCGCGCACCATCGCGTTCCGGGTGGTCGGATCCACCCGGGAATCGATCGCGACGATCCGGGCCGGAACCGGCGTGGCATCGTTGGTCGGGGCCACCAGCACACTGTCACCCACGTGCAGCCGCGCGGCCACGTCCTGCGCCACGGTGAAGTCCACGTGAGCCGCGTCCGCCACGCCCTGGAGCGTGGTGAGCACGGTACCCTCGGTCAGGTATTGCCCCGGGTGCACGTCGGCAAGTCCCACTTGGGCGCGGAACGGCGCGCGAACCGTCTTCCGCTCGATGATCGCCTTGATCCGCGCGATCTCGGCCTGGGCCACGTCACGCTCGGCCCTCGCCCGGTCCACCTCTTCCGCCGAAACGGCCTGGGGCTCGAGCAGCCGCTGGAGCCGGTTGAGGGTGGTCTCGGTGAGGGCGAGCCGGGCCTCCTGGGCCTGCAGATCGGCCCGCTCCACCGATACGTCGAGCGCCACCAGCACCGTGCCGCGTTCGACGATGCGACCCGGGGCCAGCGCAACGTGCCGGACCGTGCCGGCCAGCTCGTTCCGGAGCGTGACCGACTGGAGGGCTAGCACGGTACCGATGGCCGTGGCAGTTGGCCGATACTCGCGCGAGCTCGCCAGCGCGGCGGTGACGACTTCCATGGGCTCGGGCTGATTGGCCGAAGCGGCCGCCGAGTCCCTGAGCGAAGAACCCTTCCACGCGGCGAGCGCCCCGCCGCTCCCGACCAGGGTGACTAGCAGGACGATCGCTCCAATCCCGCCCGGTGACCGAACTTTCTGGCTGCGACTCATGACGGTACTACCTCCGTAGGAATCCACTTCAGGTTTCTGTGTGCTTTCCGTCTTCGAACGACAAACGCAGGTGAAGCCAATCTACAGCTCAGGTATTACAGTTTTATTACCATCTAACTAACATCACGTAACAAACCCTTTAACGGCAATCATTTGCGACCTTACTCGGCTGAGGTTTCTACCGCGAGACTGCGGGGGGACAGACGGGTCAGCAGCTCGGCGCTGTAAGCGGCCAGCACTTCGCGGCGGACCCGGTAGTTCATGAACTGGCCCTGCCGGTCGGCCTGCACCAGGCCCGCCCGTACCAGCTCTTTGAGGTGATGCGAGATGGTAGCCTTGGTCACGGGGAAATCTCGGCACAGCTGCGAGCAGGGGTAGTCGTGATCGCTGGCGATCGCCTGCAGCAGGGCGAACCGCCGCGGGTCCGCCAGGGCCTTGGCGATCCGGTCGAACTGCCCCCTGGTCAGCAGGCTGGTCGGCTCGGTCATAGTACAATGAATATCAAACTATCTAACCACCCGTCAAGGGGGGGGCGGCCCTATCAAGGTTGATAGGGGATACCCTATCAACCTTGATAGCTTGCGCGATCCCACTGGCATCACATCATTGATCCATCACCAGCGCGAAAGCCGTCAGGATCGCCCTGGACCCTGTGGTCCCGCGTAGGATCCCATGCAACCCGTTCCCGTCCGACTCACGCTCCTCATCGCCGTTGCCACCGCGGGCCCAACCGGTTGCATCCGCGCCCCGCAAGCTACCCTCACCCTTTCCGAAGTCGTCGGCGAGCAGATCTCCGCGGTCCGCGCCTCGCACGAAGCCTTCGTCCGGCTCTACTATGCCCGGCTCCGCCAGGACGTCGACCAGTTTCTGACCCAGGTCTGGGTCCCGAGCTTCCTCCGGCGCGCCGTCGCCAACCAGCAGTTTCGGAGCCAGCTCGACGTTGCCTACGCCGTGGCTTCGCTCGATGCCAACGCGATCAACGTGAGCGTGACCGGCGAGGCCAACCTTCCGCCTGCGGTTCGCGCCGCGCTGCGCCAGGCGATCGATTCCGCGCTCCAGCAGCATCGCGCCCGCCTCGGCGTCGTCATGCTCGACTTTGCCACCGAGGTCGAGCGCCAGATCACGCTGCGCCGGGACAGCCTGCTGCTTCCCATCGACGAGCAGGAGCGCTTCGTCCTGGCCCAGCTGGCCGACGTCTACGCCGACCTGCAACGGTCCCAGTCCAGCATCAGCGCGTACCTTGGCTCCGCGGTCCGGGTGCAGCAGGAACAGGACGTGATCCTGCGCAAGCTGGGTCTGCTCGAGGCCCAGAAACAGGCACTCGGTTTCGCCGGAGATGCCAGCGACGCCGCGGCGACGGCCTTGACCGGCGCCGCCGGTGCCGAGAGCGCGATCGCGAAGTTTCTCGAGACCTTCAAGGCCACCAAAGACTCGCTCGCCAAACTGAAGCCGAAATAGCGAGCAGGGAGCAGGGAGCAGGAAGCAGGAGGGTAAATGTCCAACGGGTTCGATTTCAGCGAAGAAGCCGCCCTGACCAACGCGGAGCTGGCCGGGCAGCTGGCCACCGTCACCACGCTCAGCGCGGCCGAGATCGAGCGGCTGCTCCCCACCAAGGCCGACAAGAAGGCCCTGGCCGAGCTGATCGATATTGTCAACGACGCGGCCTCGCAGAACGACAAGGTGGCGAAGCTCCGCGGCCGGTTCGGCGATCTGGGCGGTGTCGTGCTGAAGCTGCTCAAGACGGTCGTCGGGTAGCGCCATGCCCACCCTGCTGGACGCGTTGGTCGAAACCCCGCCCCGCGTGGAACCGGAGCCAGGCCGGAGCCCGAGGACCATCGGGACGGCGCACCAGCCGGTGCGGGTGATCGCGTTCTCGAGCGGCGGGTTCGACGCCGCCATGCAGCTCGGCGTGACCCACGCCCTCCTCACCATCAACGGCAAGGCACCCGATGCCGCGGTGGGCGTGTCGGCCGGCGCGGTGAACGCCGCGGCGCTGGCCGAAGTGTTCCAGGCCGCGCCCGATCCAGCGGACTGGCCCGACCTGGATCCCGCGGCCCGGGACCAGATGTTGCACGATCGGCAGCGGGCCCGGGTCGCCCGGTTCCGCAAGATGCTGGAGGCCTGTCTCTCCGCGCCGGGCGAACTGGCCCGGGCGATGCTGCCGGACACGCTGCAGGTGGAGGCGCAGCAGCCGCTTCGTCCGCTGGAACTTCCGATTCACGAGCGGAAGGAGCGTGACGGCCGGCAGAAGGAGCTGCACGCCCGCCAGGGATTCATCAATCTCTTCAACGATCTGCTCGGGCTCAAAGTGTCGTTCGGGACCCTCACCCGACTGTTCCGGAGAATGCTCGGCTGGCAGGCCGCCGCCGAGATTCGCTCCACGGCCGGGCGGCTCGCCGCACGGAGCTTCGAGCTGGCGCGGGTCTGGGCCCTGATCGCGGTCAACTTCCCCCGCGCCGCCTGGGTCATTCAACGCCTGGTTGCGCCGCTGTTCACCGATCGCGCCAAGCCCCGGGGCGAGGCCGCGACCGCCGCGGCCATCATCTTCCGGCCCCGCTGGCTCCGGGCGCTGCGCCGGGTGCTGGTCCGGGCCGTCATGACCCTGCTGTTGTTCTTGCTCTGGATCACGATCAGCCTCTGCGTCATCGGCGTGCCGTTCTTGGCCCTGCGACTCCTGAGCGGAGCGCTCTGGGTGCTGGGCGGATCCCTCGATCTGACTGGCCCCGCCCGTGTCGCGGCGTGGCTGGATCAGAATCTTCCAGTCTTGCTTGCCATTCTCTACGCGGTACTTGGCGGCGCCCTCGCCATCGGTCTGTGGATGACCGGCGCCTGGGGCCACATCGCGAACTTTAACCGCACCAGGCCGCGCGCGGTGCTGGGCGAGGCCGGCCTGGAAGCCGTGGGGTTCGGCCTGCTCCTCGCCGGCTCGTTGGTGCCTCCCTTCGCGCTCTTTGGGCTGGTGGGATGGATGGAAGGGCAGAGGACATTGGGCGGCATGCTCGAGCGTGGCCTGGTGATCGGGGAACACGTGTTTTGGTGGCTGTTGCTGGTGCTCGCCGGCGGCTTCGCCTACGCCTGGTCGCGCAATGCGAAGGACAGCTACCTGCAGCGGCTCCTGGCCCGCTACGACATCGCCGATGGACTCCTCAGCACCCACCCGCTGCGCCAGTTCTTCATCCCGTTGTTCGATCCGGAGTACTACGGCGAGCGCCAGATGGACGACGTGGTGGATCGCGCTCTGCGGGACAACTACGATCCTTCCGTCACAGGACCGCGGCCCCCGAAGGTGATCGCGAGCTACGAGCGGCAATCCCCGCCCATCACCGTGGGGCTGATGGTGGCCAACGTGAAGACCGGCAACCTGGAGATCGTGCCGGATTGCACCAAGGTGGTTGATGGTCTGATCGCGGCCACGTCGGTGAGCCCGTTGTTTCCACCGGTGCCCATCCTCGGCAAGCTGTACCTCGACGGGGCCAACATCAGCACCGAGGCCATTCCCGGGGTCATCACCCTGCTGCGGGACCGGGTGAACCCCGCAGC
>DASWKS010000553.1:0-6590 GCA_036396495.1 Gemmatimonadales bacterium | reverse complement strand
TTACGGGCCAGTGGGGACGCCTTCACTCTCCCTTCGGGCGGGCGGACAGGCGAGCGAGGGGGCGGGCCGGCTGGAGGTGTGGGGGCCGGTGCCGGTGGAACGGACGGGGGCTCCGCTTTTCCCTCACTGGCCGCCTGTCCGGCAGTCCGTCGGTCCGCCCCCGGGGATGGAGCCGCGGAAGCGGCTCCATCCCCGATGGTTTCACCGGGTTCCCCGATCCAGCCGATCACCGACCCGACCGGCACCGTCGCGCCCGACGCCGCGGCCTGCTTGAGCAGCGTGCCTCCGCTCCGGGCCACCAGCTCCATCACCGCCTTGTCGGTCTCCACCTCGGCCAGGACGTCGCCCGAGGCGACCTGGTCGCCCTCATTCTTCTTCCATTCCACCAGGCGGCCCTCTTCCATGGTAGGCGAGAGGGCCTCCATCAACACCTTGGTTGCCATGAATTACTCGAGGTAGAGAACCCGCCGGGCGGCGGCCACGGCCTTGGTGACGTCCACTTTGGCGGCCTTCTCGAGCTGCTTGTTGTAGGGCATCGGCACGTCGGCCCCGGTCACCCGGAGCACCGGCGCGTCGAGCTGGTCGAACGCCTCCCGCTGGATCAGGTCTACGACCTGGGCGCCAACGCCGGCGAAGGGCCAGCCTTCCTCCAGGACCACAGCGCGATTGGTCTTCACCACCGACTTGAGCACCGTCTCCGTGTCGAGCGGCCGGACGGTGCGAAGGTCGACCACTTCCGCCTGCAGGTCCTCCGCCGCCAGCTGTTCCGCCGCCTTGAGCGCCACCGCCACCGTCTTCGAGTGGCAGATCAGGGTGACATCGGAGCCCGGGCGCTTCACCTCCGCCCGGCCCAGCGGAACCAGGAACTCCTCCTGCTCCGGCACGTCCCCCTTCATGTTGTACAGCATCTCGCCTTCCATCACGATCACCGGGTCATCGTCCCGGATGGCGCTCTTGAGCAGTCCCTTTGCATCGGCGGGAGTGGCCGGCGTCACCACCTTCAGCCCGGGGACGTGGGCGTAGAACGACTCGAACGCCTGCGAATGCTGCGAGCCCAGTTGTAAAGCGGCGCCGCCGGGCCCGCGGAATACCAAGGGACAGCCGATCTGTCCGCCCGACATGTAGCGCAGCTTGGCGGCCGAGTTGATGACCTGGTCGATGGCGAGCAGCGCGAAGTTCCAGGTCATGAATTCGATGACCGGCCGCAAGCCCACCATGGCCGCCCCCACGCCCACTCCGGCGAAGCTCAGTTCCGCGATCGGGGTATCGACCACCCGCAGGGGCCCGAACTCCTTGAGCAGGCCGCGGCTCACCTTGTAGGCCCCGTCGTATTCCGCCACCTCCTCGCCCATGAGGAACACGTCCGGATCGCGCCGCATCTCCTCCCGCAGCGCCTGGTTCAGCGCTTCTCGATAGGTGATGACCGCCATCAACCGGCTCGCGGAGCGTAGACATCGGTCCAGAGCTCGGACGGATCGGGATCGGGCGACGAGTCGGCGAACGTGATCGCGTCATCCACCTCGGCCACCGCCTCGCGGTCGAGCTGCTCGAATCCGGCCTGGTCGATCAAGCCGTCGGCCATCATCTGGTCCCGCAGCACCACGATGGGGTCGCGCTTGCGGAACTCCTCCACTTCCTCCTTGGAGCGATAGGTGCCGTGGGCGGCGTCGGACATCGAGTGCCCGACGTAGCGATAGGTCCGGATCTCGAGCAGAGTCGGTTTCTTCTCGGTGCGAGCCCGGGCCACGGCCGTTTCCATCGCGGCTTTCACCGTCAGCACGTCCTGGCCGTCGACCACCTCATTAGCCATTTCGTAGGAATAGGCCCGGTGCGACAGGTCGAGGATCGAGCTGGCCCGGGCCAGCGACGTCCCCATGCCATAGCCGTTGTTCTCGATGATGAAGACCACCGGCAGTTTCCACAGTGAGGCCATGTTGAGCGCTTCGTGGAAGGCCCCGATGTTGACCGCCGCTTCTCCGAAATAGCAGGCGATGACCTGATCGGTGCCGCGGTACTTGAACGCGAAGGCAACGCCGCAGGCCAGCGGAATCTGCCCACCCACGATCCCGTGCCCGCCCATGAAGCCGAGCTTGGCGTCGAAGAGGTGCATCGAGCCGCCCTTGCCGCGGGAGCAGCCCGTCACCTTGCCGTACAGCTCGGCCATCACGCTCCGAGCCGATATCCCGCGCGCCAGGGCCTGACCATGCTCACGGTAGGCGCTGATCAAATAGTCGTCGGCCCGCAGGGCCGCGATGGAGCCCACCGCCACCGCTTCCTGGCCGATGTAGAGATGACAGAAGCCGCCGATCTTGCCCAGGCTGTACGATTCGCCGGCTTTTTCCTCGAAGCGGCGGATCAGCAGCATCTGGCGCAGGTAACGGGTCAGCTCCTCGGCCCGCTGGCCGCCGCCGGCTCGGGGGCGGGTCGCAGCGGAGGTGGCCATCAGGCCCCCCCCGCGGTCCACGTGCGAGGTGTCTCGCCCCGCTCGCCACCCGCGACCGCGGCCCGGGCCTGGTCCCAGGCGTGATAGCTCGACCGGGTGAGCGGGCTCGCCTGCACATGGGCGAAGCCCATCCTCATTCCCGCCTCGGCCAGCTCGCTGAATTCCTCGGGGGCATAGTAGCGCACCACGGGGAGATGGCTGTTCGAAGGACGGAGGTACTGGCCCAGGGTCAGGAGGTTGACGTCGCTCCGGCGCAGGTCGCGCATCGCGACCAGGATCTCATCCCACTCTTCGCCCATGCCGAGGATGATGCCGGACTTGGTGAGCGCGCCGGGGCCACCCATCCGGCGGGCATTAGCCAGCAGCTGGAGCGCGCGCTGGTAACGGCCGCCCGGTCGGGCCATGGGATACAACCGCTCGGCGGTCTCGAGATTGTGATTCAGGATGTCGGGCCGGGCCTCCATGACGATCCCTAGTGCCCGCTCCGAGCCTTTGAAGTCGGGGATCAGCACCTCGACCGAGGTCTCGGGAAGCCGCTTCCGGATCTCGCGAATGCAGCCCGCGAACGCTTCCGCCCCACCGTTTTCCAGGTCGTCGCGATCGACCGACGTGATGACGACGTGCTTGAGGCCCATTTCAGCCACCGCCTCGGCCAGACGAAACGGCTCCACCGGGTCGAACGGCTGGGGGGTTCCATGGGCCACCGCGCAGTAGGCGCAGTTCCGGGTGCACACGTCACCCAGGATCATGAAGGTGGCCGCCTTGTGCTCCCAGCATTCGCCGATGTTGGGGCAGCGGGCTTCCTCGCACACCGTGTGCAGCCCGAGCCCCCGCATCAGGCGCTTGATCCGGATGTAGTTCTCCCCGCCGGGGGCCTTCACCTTGAGCCAGGCAGGTTTCCGAGCCAAGGGAATGACCACCGGTGTCGGCCGGTTGGATTCGGGCCGGGTGGATGAGCGGGAGATTTGCACCAGCGGCAGGGCCAAGGGACGACCTCCTCAGAACCCGTAAGTATAGCCGGGACAACGAGTACACGGGAGACGGAGGCGGCAGGGGGGTAGTGGGTCACTTTGATTGTAACGGGGTGGCCGGGTCCATCAGAGAAAGAATCTCCTCAACCTTCCAAACGTGATCGGTCACGCCTGCCGCCATCGCCGGGGTAGTCGGGTAGTGGTGGGGGTGATCCTTGGTGAGGGTCTGGTGAGGGCGGCAGAAGTTGTAGTAAAAGAAATACAGGCTGACCGCGTGAGCGTGGTTCCCCGCTTTCTTGCTGAAGGCGTTCGTGAGCCGGGTAAACCGCCGCTGCTGCATCCGGAGCGACAGATTGGCCCGTTCGACGTAGGAAGTCGAAACGAGGTCCATGTTGGGCCGTCCGATGCACCGGACCTTCTCAGCGCCAGTGCAGACCGGAGGGCTGTAGCGGCGACTCGCCTCTACGCCCTGCTCCAATTGGCCGTAGTGCTTCACCAGTTGGGCATAGTCCACCCGACCGAAGCCGAAGGCTTCCCGGACGGCGGTCAGGTACATGCCATGGCCGTCAGTCGTCAGTTGCACTCGGTTCGTAAGCCGAGCCGCAACGTCCTGCATGAACTCAATGGCATTCTCCGTATTCCTGGCCCCGACCAGCCATGAGATGATGAGCTTAGAGTCGGAATCCAGCGCCGTGTAGGTCCAAATGTCTCCGTGGCCCTCCTGCCGCGCCTTCTTCTGCTTGGCTCCGACGAATGCCCAAATCTCGTCGGCTTCGACCCGGACACAGGGCAGGTTCCGCAGGATGTGGTCCTGATAGATAGAGCAGAACTCGCCCAGTTCCATCAGCAGCTTGAGCACAGTGGCCTTGGCCGTGCCGGTCATGCGGGCAGTAGCCCGTATGGAATTGCCCTCACAGAGGGACCGGACGACAGCAGCGCGGGTAGGACGGTCGAGCACGTTCATTGTAACAATCAAAATGGTCGATTGCTTGTCAGTGTCAAGTCGTAACGGGGCCAAAAAAAGACACCGCCTCAGGGGATTCGCGAGACGGCGTCCGACCTGCTGACTACAGAAAGTGCACTATTACGCGGGCATCAGGTCAATTCGTAGTTCAGCTTCTGGGACTTGTTTAGAAGCCCCAATCGGGCCTCGCACGCGCAGTTCAGCCAGTTCACCGATCGTCAGAGTTGGCTCCCGAGACGGAGTCGGAAGTACGACATTGTCCCGCCTCAGGGCGGCCAACGCCACGGGAGCCAGGGCGCGAAGCTTCGTGATAGCCTCGTCCAAATTACGTCCCTGCATGGCAATACCCGGAATGTCAATCAGAAATGCCGCTACAGGCTCGGCTTTCCTGGAATCGACAGCCCAACCGACAGGATAACTCTCAACCAACATTCGTTCCATTCTTCATTCCCCTCAAAGGGGTATTCCAAGCCGTTCTGCCAACTTCTGCACGGCCCGGATTGTCTGTTTGACGGTCCAATCGTGCAGAACGACACCGCTTTCTAGCGAGACTACCCAGTCCGGTTCGGGTAGCAACTGGTGTCGCCAGATGCGGGCTGTCCGTACCAAGAATACTGCAATTTCCTCGCCGGGTACAAATTGCCAGGCCCTCAGCAGCTCTTCGGCGTCCCCGGTCATCGGCTCGGCAATAGCCAAAAACCGACGAAACGCCTCGACCCGAGGATCAGGTGGTCGCGGTCGGCGGCGGAACGGCGACCACATCGAGCGGGAGTGTCTGTTTGAGTTCGCCGTCCCAGCGGATAAGTACTGAGAACGACTCAGGAGCCCTAAAGGCGAGATGGCGGAAGAACAGGAGATGGTTGGCGGTGAGTCTTTGTCCGGGCTTGACCTTGGCTACCTCCATCTGCGTCTCAATCTTCGCGAACTCTTTGCCATCTTGGTTTACGATGACGACCGCGAGAGTGTGCTTGCGCTCACCATCTTCGTATTCCAACTCTAGCCGGATGGCTAGGACCGCACCGGGATGCACAACCGGGAACTGAGGAGCGCCGATAACATCAAATACGCCCATCAGGTTTAGCTTGTCACCTGGATGGGCGATATTTGCGTGGTCGGCAAGGGCCGCGATTAGGACCTTCATCCGTTAACGTAGGTCATTTCTTGTAATGGGCATCTGAGTCCTTACCACCTACTCGACCCCGCTTAATAGCTTCAGGATTCCTCTCCGACTCCGACCGCTCACTCGGGGGCTTTGTTTTGGGGGCCTCCCCAATCGCTTCCTGCATGACCCGGAACGCGGTTTCCGCCACATCGGGGCGGAGCTTGTGGGGCGACTCTTTGGGGGGCTTCTTCTTGCGTGGCATGGGCGGCCCGTTATCGTGGGTCGGGCCGCGTCAGTCGTTCCTGGTACCGCCGAAGTGCAACGGTCCGGCGGTACTTGGCGGGAAGGTCCGGAAACTCGGTTAGAAGTTCTATCTGGACCTGACCCCAGATTGCCCGCATCTCATCAGCCGGATACTCGGGAATGAGTCGAACCTTGGTCGGATCGAAGGTGTAACGTGGCATCCTCAGCGCCCCCGGGATGATGCCCTGAAGATAGGGGGTAGGCCGTTACACTGGCCAATTGTCACAATTCAGTCTGACCCACTACCCGGCAGGGGGAGACGGAAGTCGGGAGGGGGACAGCGAATGCCGATGACGGTCGCGCCTCTCTCCCGTCTCCCCTCTCCCGTCTCCCTCTCCGGATTATTTGAGCAACGACTCGATGGTTCTGCGGAATTCGGCGACGGTGGCCCGGTGCTGGTCGGGTACCGAAGGGCCGATGAACCCGGCGTGAATCCATCGGATCCGGCCATCGCGGCCGAGGAACAGCATGGTGGGATAGGCGGTAAAGCCCTGCAGCTGAGGCAGAGTGGCGGCTGTCGCCTCGGTGACGTTGAGCCCTGCTCGAAGCAAGGTCCAGGTGATGCCGAACTTGTCGCGGAACCGGCGGATCTGGCGGTTATCGGTGGCGCTGTCGCCGGTCACCTCGTACCCCAGCCCCACGATCTCGAATCCGCGGTCGCGATACTCACGATAGAGCTCGGCCAGCACCGGAGCCGCATCGTGACACGTCGGACACCACGACCCGAAGACATCGACCAGCACCACCTTGCCCCGGAATCGCGGATCCTCGTTGGTCACGAGGGTTCCCTCGAGATCGGGAAACGAG
>DASWKS010000552.1:0-17425 GCA_036396495.1 Gemmatimonadales bacterium | reverse complement strand
GATGGTCGAAGGCGGTCGAAGGCGGTCGAAGACAGTCGAAGGTGGGTGGGCCGGCGAGCGGCATCATCGAATGCAACCAGCTTCGACCAGCTTCGACCGTCTTCGACCGTCTTCGACCGTAGCCCCCATCACGCGCCTATGTGCGCCTGGTAGGCGTCGGGTGAGAGCAGCCCATCGACGTCGGCCCGGTTGTCGGCGCGAAGCTTGATCATCCAGCCGTCGCCGTAGGGATCCCGGTTGACGACCGCGGGGTCGCTATCGAGTCCCGGGTTGATTTCAACCACCGTGCCGGCGACCGGAGCGTACAGATCGGCGACCGCCTTGACCGCCTCGATGGTCCCGAACACCTGATGCGCCCCCAGCTTCTCACCCACCTTGGGGAGGTTCACGAACACCACATCGCCCAGTTCACCCTGGGCGTAGTCGGTGATCCCGATGACGTAGACGCCGGCTTCCGCGGCCGCGCGAGCGTATTCGTGATCGGAGGTATAGCGCAGATCGTCAGGGACTTGGGCCACCGGAACACCTTCCGCCTTGGGCGCGGATGAGGATAGACGCGGGCTGTGCGCGGGTCAAGCGGAACGGGTGGCCTCGCTGATCAGCTGATCCCAGACCACTCTCGCCCGCTGCCCCAAGGTAGCGAGGTCGGCATCGTTTTCGATGACGTAATGGCTGCGGGCTCGCTTGACCGGGCTGGGCAGCTGGGCCCCTATCATGCGGTCGGCCTCGGCCGGGCTGAGACCCCGCCGCTGGATGAGCCATTCCCGCCGCCGGGCCGGCGAGGCTTCGACCAGGACGATCCGGTCGAACTCCGACGGGTCGGCCGCCTCGAACAGAAGGGGAATGTCATGGACGGAGACCGGCACACCGCTGGCCCGGGCCTGGGCCAGGGCCTGGGCCCGCCGCTCGTGGACGGCGGGATGGACCAGCGCCTCGAGATCGGCTCGAGCCGCGGGATCCTCGAGCACGATGCGCCGCAAAGCCCCCCGGTCGAGCGACCCGTCCGAGGCCACCACGGGCGGACCGAACCGGCGGACAATCGCATCGAATACGGGGGTGCCGGGCCGCTGCAGTTCCCGCACCATGGCGTCGGCGTCGGTGGTGAAGGCGCCCCAGGATTGGAAGAGGTTCAGGACCGTGGTCTTGCCGGAGGCGATGTTGCCGGTGAGGGCGACGGACAGCATGCGCCGCCGGTTACTCGCGACCGGTCACGAGAGTGACCAGCGCTTAGAGGAGAGCGGTCTGGTCCTCATCCCGGTGCGGCACCCGGTGACAGTGGCGACAGCGGGCTTCGTACGCGTCGCTGCCGCCCACCAGGATGATGGGGGAGTCATAGGGCGCGGGCCGGCCATCGATCAGGCGCTGGTTCCGGCAGGCCAGGTCGCCGCAGACCATGCAGATTGCCCGGAGCTTGTCCACCGTCTCCGCCACCGCCATCAGTTGCGCCATGGCACCGAACGGTTCTCCCCGGAAATCGGTATCGGTCCCGGCCACGATCACCCGCACTCCGCGGTTGGCCAGCGAAGTCGACACGTCGACCACGGCATCGTCCAGGAACTGGGCTTCGTCGATGGCCACGATCTCGGTCTCGGGGCGGATCAGCCGGCTGAGTTCGGCCGCGGTTCCCACCGCGACCGCTTCCAGCGACCGTCCGTCGTGACTCGACACGAGTTTGAGCCCGGCGTATCGCTCGTCGAGGTGCGACTTGAAAACCTGCACCCGACGGCGCGCGATCTGGGCCCGGCGGACTCGGCGGAGCAGTTCTTCGCTTTTGCCGCTGAACATCACGCCGGCAATGACTTCGATTGACCCGGTTCGGGGTCCGTGGATCATCAGGACTGCTCGCGTCGATCGAGGTGGGCCGTACCGATCGGGAACCAGCATACTGTCATGGAGGGTCGGGAGCAAGCGCGAGGAAACTCAGTGATCTTGCGGATTCCCGGCCGACGTTCCGATATTGCTGCTATCCCGCGTGATGCTGGTCGCACCCCGCATGTACCCACCAACGGTCGCAAGCCGCAAGGAGTTCTCATGAACAAACAGGACCTCGTAGAAGTCGTCGCGAAGAAACTGGACACCTCGAAGGCGCAGGCTGGCGAGATCGTCGACCTGTTCTTTGCCGCCGACGGGATCATCGCCGGTGAGCTCAAGAAAGGCGGTAGGGTGCAGGTGACCGGGTTCGGCAACTTCGTGACCCGCAAGCGTGGCGCGCGGGCCGGCCGCAATCCGCAGACCGGCGCCGCCATCAAGATCAAGGCCTCGACTGCTCCGGTCTTCCGGGCCGGCAAGGGCCTGAAGGACGTCGTCAATCGCGGCAAGAAATGAGGTCTCAGTCGGTCAGTTGGTCAGTCGGACAGTCGGTCGCTCCATTGCCCCTTGACCGACGGTCCAACTGACCCACCGACCGACTGCCTAGGGTTTTCGGTCGACCCGCGCCACCAGACGCCGTTTCCTGAGGGTCCGGCCCGAGAGGGCCTGGACGATCCGGTCCGCTTCCGGAGCCGGTACCTCCACCAGGGCGAATGTGTCGCGCAGCTCGATCTTGCCGATCGCCGAGCGCTCCATCCGAAGCTCGTTGATGAGCAGCCCCACCAGGTCGCCCACCCCCACTTCATCGCGCTTCCCGGCGCCGACCCAGATCCGCGACCGGGGTGCGGCGGCAGTACTGGCTTCGAGCTGCTTCGCCAGAGCCGGACGAGGCAGTCGAGTCCACATCTGATACAGCGCAGCCGCCACCGACGCCGGGTCCTGCTGATCGAACACTGGTGCCAACGCGAGAAACCCCTCGTCCAGCGACTCGTCCCGCACCGCCCGCTCGATCAGCGCCCGGCGCCGGGCCAGCTCGACGTTGGAGGCGTCCAGCGCGCCGGATAGTACCAGGGACTGGCGCGGCGCCGCGATGCGCGCGATCCAGCGCTCGGTCCCCGGAGGCGCCAACAGTGTCACGCCACCGGCTTGCAGCAGTTCGACGAGCCGATCGGGCGTTGGGGGGTCGAATGCAATGATCTGGGCGGCTGGAGCGGGCTTCCCGACCTGCAGGGAGATGGATGACCCGATCCCCGCCAGCACGCGGCGGAGCTCCTCGTGCCGGCTGCTGTCCGCGGTCCATACCGCCAGCGAATCGACGTTCAGACGTTCGGCCAGGGCCGGAAGTGCGTCGGCGCGGCTCCCCCAGGGGACTTCCACAACCATGACCGGCCCGGCCGGCTCCGGGAGTGGTGAAGCCATGCCGACGGTCATGGCGCGCCAGGCGTGGCGCTCCACCAGCGGGGCTACCGCCCCGAGATCGGCGGTGACGATCACCCGCTGGACCTCGTGGGGCAGATCCTGGAGCACCAGAGTGAGCGCGT
This sequence comes from Gemmatimonadales bacterium, assembly GCA_036396495.1. Classification (GTDB taxonomy): domain Bacteria; phylum Gemmatimonadota; class Gemmatimonadetes; order Gemmatimonadales; family GWC2-71-9; genus SZUA-320. Next base: position 14,075 of record DASWKS010000552.1, on the reverse strand, counting down.
CGGCATCATCCCAGAGCTCGGGCCAGGCAATCAGGACCGAACCGATTCGCTCGGTCTGAATCAACGACCGTTGGCGCAGGGTCACGGCCGTGGCGGGCGATGCAACCAACACGCTGGCGCCGGTACCGGGGCGAAGGAATCGTTCCGCCTGGCGTGGCCCCAGCGCCAGCAGGGGAGGAGGGGTCAGCCCGGCGGTGAGGGAGGCAAGCAGCGCGCCCCATTCTCCCAACCCGGGGGCCGGGGCGATCACCAGGATCCCGTGACCGGACTCAGCGCGCCGCTCGATCAGGCCGGCGAGCGTGGGGGTGACATAAACCGGTGCGGGCGGCACCACGACCACCAGGTTGTTCCCCCGCGTGATCGAGGGAACCACATCCCTGACCGCCGGGCTCGCGGCTTCCCACCCAAGCGAACTGAGGAGAGACACTGATACGTCCAGGTTCGGGATTTCAAAGAGACCCACCTCAAAGATAGAGGCACGGCATTAGGTTTTAGCCATCACCATGCCAGACCGGCTTTCCTCCAATCTCGCCCAGCTCAAGGCATCCGAGACGGTAGCCGTCTCGGCTGAAGCCCGGCGTCGCAAAGCCGCGGGCGAAGATGTGCTCGATCTAGGTGTTGGCGAGCCCGACTTTGACACTCCCTCCGCGGCCGCGCAGGCCGGGATTGCCGCCATCCAGCAAGGGAAAACCCACTACCCTCCCAACTCGGGCATTCCTGAGCTGCGTCGGGCGGTTGCCCAGAATCTCTCGGCCCTGTCCTCCGGGCGGCCGGTCGATCCGGATCGGATCATCATCAGCACCGGGTCCAAGCAGTCGCTGTTCAATGCGTGCTTCGCGCTCTTTGGACCCAAGGACAAGGTTCTGGTTCCGTCTCCGGCGTGGGTTTCCTATCCCCAGATCGTCCACCTGGCGCGGGCCGAGCCGGTGATGGTGCCGGGGGATGTGGAGTGGGGCCTCAAGGTCAGCGTTCGCGACCTGGAGCGGCGCACCGACAAGCTGGTGCGCGGCCTGATTCTCTGCTCGCCCTGCAACCCCACCGGGGCGGTGTACACCCGTACCGAGATCGAAGCCATTGCGACCTGGGCCCGGGCCAACCAGGTCTGGATCCTGGCGGACGAGATCTATCGCCGGATCAACTATGGTGGAGCCCACGCCCCGTCGTTCCTCGATCTTCCCGATGAGTTGCTGGAACGGCTGGTGGTGATCACGGGGGCCAGCAAGGCCTACGCGATGACCGGTTGGCGGATCGGGGCCGCTCTGGCTCCGCCTCATCTGGTTCAGGCCATGGCCGCCCTGCAATCCCACACCACCACCGGCGCCAATCACCCGGCGCAGTGGGCGGCCGTGACGGCCTACAGCGATCCCCGGGTAGAGCAGGACGTGGTGCGGATGGTGGCGGCGTTTCGTCGTCGACGCGATCGGATCGTGTCCCGTTTCCGCTCCGAAGCCCCCGGTATCGAGTTCGTGGAACCGCACGGCGCGTTCTACTTCTTTTTCCGAGTCGATGGCATCGCTCCTGGATTAGGCGGGCAGGCCTTCTGCACCCGGCTGATGCAGGAGGAAGGCGTCGCGCTCGTGCCCGGTGGCGCGTTCGGTGACGATCGCTGGGCTCGCCTGAGCTACGCGGTGTCCGAGGCCGACCTGGAAGCGGCGCTGGAACGGCTGTTGCCCTTCATCATGCGGCTCGGCGCCTCCCAGGCGGCCTGACGGATGTCACCCATGCTTGCGACCGCGATCATGCCGGGCCTGACCGTGTTTCCCCAGCTAGCCTGGCGATGGGAATCCGAAACCGACATCCTGTCCGGCAGTTACCGCACTCCCCGACGAGGCGAAACCGCGGAGACCGTGGAGCTGTCGTCGCCGGACGGGGCGGTGGCGGTGCTTGATGTGGTGGAGAACGAAATCTGCGGGCTGGATATCGTCATTTGGCCGGATGTGGAGACGGTGAGCGGGCTCAGGCCTCCTGCGCCCCAGATGGCCGGCAAGGTGGGACTGCCGCCGCCCTCCGGTCCTCGCCAGATCGAAGAGCCGCTGGCGGTGACGGTCGACGGGTTGGAGCAGACCTTTCATCTGCGGATCGGTCCCGAACGGCCGGTGACGGTGGTCCAGGTGGCCGATCATCTCCTGATCGAGGTCGATGCCTCCGACCAGCTCGCCGGGTTCTGGTTGACGGGCGTGCCCCCGTTCCCCAGCGAGGAGTAGCCGGAGCCGCGGTGCCATTCGACGATCTCCGCCGGACCCTGACCCGGGCCGGGTTCTCCACCGCCACGGCCCGTCCACCGGGAAGCCGGGGCCGCACCGAAGAAGCCACCATCCGCCCCGCCAGCCTCATCGAACATCCGACGGTGCGGGCGCTGGATGTCGGACCCCCGCAACCCTGCCCGGAGCCGATCGCCTTTCTGGATGGCATCCAGCACCACCAGGTCGTGGGCTACCACGGGACCTTCCCGCTGGTGGCGGGCATCGCGTCGGCCGCGGTGCGGGAGCGTCAGGACCGCCGACTGACGACGGTGGTCGAGGCCAGCCGTCGCCTCGTCATCGGCCGCCGGAGCGCACTGGAACGAGTGCCCGACTGGCTCGCTCCCTACCAGTCGGTCGTCCTCGACGAGGACGACGAACAGCATCCGGTCCGCGAGATTGATCGCGCGGTCGCGAAGATCGACGACGCCCGCAGCGCGCTGAAATTGCAGGTCGGGCGGGCCTACCGGCAGCGATCCGATGGCTGGATCATCGTGGATGGCTCGCTGGCCGCGAGCACCGACTTCGCCGAGGACCGGCGGATGCTGGGAGTCTCCCGGAGTCACGCCACTCTCCCATTTCGGGGTGATGACCTCGGGACCTACCTTGCCCTGCCCGAAGGGCATCGCTCCTCGGTGTTCGAGCCGGCTTCCCTCCGGTTCACGCCGGTCTACGCCTGGGGCCTCAGGCTGTGGCCCTGGCAGGGACGGGATCTGCTGTTCGGCCTGGTGCGGGTGGAAGCAGCCCGCCGACCCGAGACGCTGGAGCAGGCCGATCGGTGGTCCCGCTGGGTGCTGGCGGAGCGGGCTCCGGTGAGCGCCCCGGATGGCCGTTGGGATCGCCTGCTGTACGGGATCCACAACGTCGAGGACTACCTGCGTTCCCGACTCCCGGCCCGATGATCATGGCGCACGAACCCATCGGCCGCGTCGTCGCCACCGAGCAGAAGCCGTCGACTCCCCATCAGTTCTTCTTCTGGACCGGGCGGGAGACCCCGATCGGCATCGGCGCCATCGTCAGGGTCGAGGGCGAGGGCCGGGTCATCTACGGCGTGGTGACCGACGGCTTCGCCTATTCCGACCTGGCGTCCCCCCTTCATGCCGTTCTGGGCGCGGACGGCAATCCCTCCGCCGCTCCCGAGCCGACCGACCGGACCGAGATCCGGCTCTATGCCGCCTCGGTGCTGCGGCAGACCCCCGAAGAACCGTTGCAGCCGGTCCCGCTGGGGGTCGTCTTCGCCGCCGAGGATGCCGACGTGGCCGCCGCCCTGCGGATGGACGGGTTCCTCACCGGCGACGATCCCACCGGTATTCCGGTGGGACTCTACCGGGCCGGAGGGCTCGAGGCGCCGGTCTATCTCGACGCCGAATTCCTGCTCGGTCCCGAGGCGGCCCATCTCAACATCACCGGCGTTTCCGGACTCGCCACCAAGACCAGCGCCATCACGTTCCTCCTCTCGAGCATCTTCCAGACCTGGCCGGCCCACAAGGGCAGCGTGGCGGCGGTCTGCTTCAACGTGAAAGGCCCCGATCTGATGTTCCTGGACCAGCCCTGTGATCTGGACCAGGAAGACCGGCGGCTCTACCAGCGCCTGGGGCTCGTGCCTCAGCCATTCGGCAACCTCCGGTGTTATGCGCCGTACAAGCCCGACGGCGTGAACCTCAACACCTTGCGGACCAACGAGGCGCTCTCCGGCAACACCGAGCCGCTGGTGTGGGGCTTGCGCGAGGTCCTCGACTACGCCGAGGTCCTGCTCAACCGGGACGACATCGACGCCAAGGCCGACGCGTTCATCGATTTCCTGGCGGAGCGTGTGGTAGGCCGTGAGTTCGTCGACCGGAGCCTGCGCGAGTCGCCGTTTCTGGTCCGGAGCTTTGCCGACCTGGACCAGTTCTTCCGCGCCATCTTCGATTTCATGGAGGCGCTGGGGAAGGGCGGGGAAGTCTGGCGCACCCACCACATCGCCACCATCCGGAAAGTGCGGAACCGGCTCAGCAACATCAGCACCCGATCCAAGGGACTGGTGACCGATGACGGCGAGATCAACGACCTGCCCTGGGGCGGCTTCACCGACCGCAGCGTGTCGGTGCTCGATCTGGCTGGGGTCGATCCGCTGGCCCAGGATTTGGTCTTCGCCCGGGTGGTGTCCAAGCTCCGGGAGCACTTGGAGCGCCGGGACCTGGGGGTGGATCACGTGATCGTGGTGGTCGACGAGCTCAACAAATACGCCCCGGCCGACGGCCAGGATACCTATGTGCGGCGGATGCTGCTCGATCTGTCGGAGCGGGGACGCTACCTGGGCCTGGTGCTGTTCTCGGCCCAGCAGTTCCGCTCCCAGGTGCACCGGCGGGTGGTCGGCAACGCCGGGACCGCGGTCTACGGCCGAATGGACAGCGACGAGCTCGCCATGCCGGTCTACGCCACCCTGTCACCGGCCACCAAGGCCAAGCTGGCGGGGATGCCCAAGGGTGAGCTGATGGTTCGCCATCCCCACTTCACTCACCCGATCTTCGTGCGGTTTCCGCGGCCCGCGTCGCTGGGGGGCCGCGACGGTGTGGTACGGTTTCCGCCCGCCGCGGAGGTCCCGTTCATCCAGGCGGTGGCGCGCCGGCTGCGGAGCCTCGACCCGTCGTTGTCGACCGCCAAAGTACTGGCGCTGGTGGACGGTCGGCAGGAAGAGGATGTCCGCCGGGCGCTCCACGCCACCGAGCGGGCCCGTCCGGGCGAGCCCCTGAGTTACTTCCGCTCCTGTCTGGGGAAGGCGGTGGCGACCGAGACCCGCCAGATGCGGCCGGTGTTGGGGGTGAAAACGAGCGACGATCCGTACGCGCCATAGGGTGTCCGCCCCGGTGAGGGGCTAATTTAGAAGCGTGAAGATCGCCCACCTCGCCGACGTCCACCTTGGTTTCCGCCAGTTCCATCGGCTGACCCCGCTCGGCATCAACCAGCGGGAGGCGGATGTCGCCAATGCGTTCCGCCTGGCGGTCGACGGGATCATCACGGCTCGGCCCGATGCGGTCCTGCTGGCGGGTGATCTGTTCCACGCGGTCCGTCCGACCAACGCGGCGATCATTTTCGCCTTTCGCCAGTTTCAGCGGTTGCGGGAGGCATTGCCCGAAGCCCCCATCGTGGTCATCGCGGGCAATCATGATACGCCCCGCTCCAGCGAAACCGGATCGATCCTTAAGCTCTATGAAGAGGTGGGGGTGGACGTCGCCCTGGATCAGCCTCGGCGGATGGCCTGGCCCGATCTGGGACTCAGCGTGCTCGCAGTGCCACACCACGCCCTGCGTGGGGCCGAGCGGCCCGCGCTGCATCCGGAAGGCGCCGAGCGACACCAGCTGCTGCTCCTGCATGGGGAAATCGAGGGCGTGTACCCGCCGGAAATCTCCGGCGCCGCCTGGGGCGGGCTGGTGCTGCCGCTCGCTTCGCTCCACCCCGGCGAGTGGAGCTGGGTGGGTCTGGGTCATTACCACGTGCAGCATGAAGTGGAGCCGCGAGTGTGGTACTCGGGCTCGCTCGAGTACGTCACCTCCAATCCCTGGGGCGAGCTGCGCGACGAGCGGCGCCATGGCCACACCGGAAAGGGCTGGCTGCTGTTGGACCTCGCGGCCGGCACCGCCACCCGGATGCCGGTCCGGGGTGCTCGGCGGGTCATCGATCTCCCGCCGCTCTACGGTGATGGACAGACGGCCGAGGACCTCGATCGCCTGATTCGGGAGCGGCTGGCGACGATCGAGGGCGGCCCGGCGGATCAGATCGTGCGCCAGCTCGTCTTCAATGTTCCCCGGGAGATCGCGCGCTCGATCGATCACGCCGCGGTTCGGAGCGTGAAGGCCGAGGCACTGCACTTCCAGCTCGATCTTCGTCGCCCCGACTCGAGCGGCGGACTGGGGCTCGATCCAGGCGGCCGACGCAAGCCCCTGGCGGAGCTGTTGCGGGACTATCTCAGCGGGCGGCCGCTGCCGGCGGAGCTGGATCGCGCGGCCTTCGTGCGCGGAGGGGTGGAGCTGCTGGAAGCGGTCGTGCGGGAAGAGGACAGCTGATGCAGGTGCACCGGTTGCGCCTGGTGAATTTCCGGCAGCACGAGGACACCGACCTCCGGTTCGATGTCGGCCTGACCGGTGTGGTGGGCCCTAACGGTTCGGGCAAGACGACGCTGCTCGAGGGATTGGCGTGGGCCATCTACGGAACCAAGGCCGCGCGGGGCGCGGTCGACGGCATCCGGCGTCGCAACGCACCCCCCCGAGCCCGGGTCGAAGCCTCGGTCGAGTTCACTCTCGGAGCCCATCATTACCGGGTGGTCCGCACGCTGCATGGCGCGGAATTGTACCAGGATGGGGATGCCCAACCCATCGCCAACAGCGCCAGCGCCGTGACCGAACGGCTGGGTCGGATCCTGGGCATGTCGCACGACGAGTTCTTCAATACCTATTTCACCGGTCAGAAGGAGCTCGCGATCATGGGCTCCATGAAGCCCATTGAGCGGGAGAAATTCCTGTCCCGGGTGCTGGGTTACGAGCGATTGGCGGCAGCTCAGAAGCGGCTGGCGCTGGAGCGAAGCGCCCTCCGGGCTCAGCTGCAGGCCATCGAGTCGATTCTGGTCAGCCCCGCCGTCCTGGCGGAGGAGGAATCCTCGGCCGCGGAGCGGCTGGACGGTGCTCTACAGTCAGCCCGCCGGGCCGCGGACGGGTTGCAGGCGGCCGAAGGCGAACTGACCCGCCTGCGCCCGGCCTGGGACGCGATGCAGCAGCTGCACGAGCAGGTCCTGTCCCTCGAGAGTGACTTGCGGGTGGCCGAGCAGCAGGTGACCGATGGTCGCGACGCCTTCACCAGGCTGGATCGGGAGTTGGCCGAGGCACTCACCAGCCAGCAGCGCCTGGAGGAGCTTCGGCCCCACCTGATCCCGCTACCTGCTCTGGTAGAGGAGCGCGACCGGCTCGATGCCCTGGCCGCTCGAGTCGCCAAGCAGCGGGAAACCCAGGGCCAAATCACCGAGCTGCGACGCCGCCTGACCGCGATCGACCAGAGCCTGGTCGCGATGGCGACGCCTGAATCGGTGGCGCTCCTGCGGCAGCAGCTGAAAGGGCTCCAGGCTGCGCTGGTGGAAGCCGAACAGCTGGCCGAGCGCCGGCGCACCAGCTGGGTCAGGGACAAGCAGGACGCCGAGACCAAGGCCGCCCAGCTGCAGGATCAGGGGGAGGACCTCAACCGCCAGTTGGCGGCGCTCCGCAAGGCCGGACCGGTCGGCGCCTGTCCGGTGTGCAACCGGCCCCTCAAGAAGAGCTACGACGATGTGCTGCGCGATCTGGAAGCCCAGATCGAGGAGCTACGGGTGAACTGGAAGTTCTACCAGTCCCGGCTCAAGCAGCTCGCCCGCCAGCCCAAGGAGGTCGGTGACGCGGCCAAGGCGCGCGACCAGCTCCAGCGCGACGCCCAGCGGCTCTCCAGTGAGCTGGCGCGGGCCGAAACCACGGAACAAAGCCGAGTGGTGCTGTCGGCCGAGCGGGAAAGTCACCTGGTCCGGCTGGCCGAGCTGGAAGGGGGGCTGGCCGCCGGTACGGTCGACTACGAGGAGGACCGTCACGCCGCGGTCCGGTCCCGGCTGGAGCACCTGGAACCGATTCGCATGGAGGTCGAACGCTTGAGCGGGGTGTCGGATCGCGCGGCCCGGCTGGCCACCGACGCCGCCGTGGCGGAAGCGGAGCTCACCCTTCGGGAGAACCGGGTCATCACGCTGCGTCATACGCTGCAGCAATCGGGCTGGTCGCCCGAGGCCTTTGCCGCGGCTCGCGCGGCCCTGGAGGTGGCTGATCAGCGGCGGCAACAGGCCCAGCTGGCGGTGGTCAGGTCGGCGGGCGAGGTCGAGAACGCCAGGGCCGAGGTGGCGCGGGCGGCCCAGCGCCGGGCCGAGCGGGAGCGGCAGGCCGCGGAAGCCAGGCAGGTGGAGGGAAAGCTGCTCATGAATCAGGAGCTGGACCGGGCCTTTGCCGATCTTCGTACCGATCTCAACAGCGCGCTGCGTCCCGACCTCTCCGACCTGGGCTCGCGCTTCCTGCGCGATCTGACCATGGGTCGCTACAGCGAATTCGAGCTGGACGAGGACTACACCCCGACCATCGTCGAGGACGGCGAGCCGCAGAAGGTGCTTTCCGGGGGAGAAGAGGACGTCGTGAGCCTGGCGCTGCGGTTGGCCATCAGCCAGATGATCGCCGAGCGGGCCGGCCAGCCGCTCTCGCTGCTGGTGCTGGATGAAATATTCGGGTCGCTGGATGAGGACCGCCGGACGGCCGTGATGGACCTGCTCCGCCGGCTGGCCGACCAATTCCCCCAGGTGATTCTCATTACCCATATCGATACCGTCCGCGACGGCTTCGACCGGGTGCTGCGGCTCACCTACGACGTGGAGCGGGGCGTGGCGCGGGTGCACGAGGAGCACGACCGAGGGCGCGATGCCGCGGCCTGACGTCGAGCTGCAGGGTCCGGAGCGGGCCACGCTCGAGGATATCGAGGCGGTGAACCGGCTGTTCGCCGACGCCTTCACCGACCGCTATCACCGGGACGGCATGACCGGGGTCCGGGTGCCGTATCTCAACCGCGACATCTGGCGCTATGCCATCGAAGACGCCGGTGAAGGCGCCAAGCTGTGGCGTGATGCCGAAGGCCATCTGGCCGCGTTCAACATGGTCCATCAGTCGGGCGCCGAAGGATGGATGGGGCCGCTCGCCGTCCGGCCCGCGCTTCAGGGGAGCGGCGTGGGCACGCTGGTGGTCCACGCCGGCATCAACTGGCTCAAACGCAAAGGGGCTCGCATTATCGGTCTCGAAACCATGCCTCGCACGGTGGAGAACATCGGGTTCTACAGCCGGCTGGGGTTCGTGCCCGGCCACCTGACCGTCAGTGTGACCAAGGAGCTCAACCCGCGGCCGGCCGCCGTAGGGCTGCCGGGCCGGCGGCTGTCGCGGACCGGGAGCGAGCGCATCGGCCGGTTGGCCGCCTGTCGCGCGCTGACCGCCGCCCTGGCGCCCGGGGTCGACTACCAGCGTGAGCTGCTGCTCACCGAGGAGCTCAAGCTGGGCGATACGACCATGCTGGACGGTCAGGACGGAGGGGTGCTGGGATTCGCGCTCTGGCACTCGGCCCCGCTGGCGCATGGCCGCGCCGGCGAGGAGTTCCGGGTTCTCAAGATCGCCGCCCGGGATCTGCCCGCCTTCCGCGCGCTGTTGGAGACGCTGGAGCGCGATGCGGCGGACCTGAAGGCGCACCGCATCAGCCTCCGCTGCCAGACGGCGTTCAGCGAGGCATACGCGGCGCTGCTGGACGCCGGATATCGGGTCCACTGGACCGATCTGCGGATGACCCTCCCGGGCGCGACTGAGCGGATTACGGGCCCCGGGATCGTCATGTCGAATTGGGAGATCTAAGTCGGGTGCTGGTCAATCCTCGCAAGATTACCGCGGAGGTGCTGTGCCGCTGATGTTGCTTGGTCTGCTGCTCCTTCTGATCTGGGGGATCTTCACCTTCATTACGCCGGCCGGGTTGGGAATCGTACACTTGCTGCTCGCCGCTGGCATCCTGCTGCTGATCCGAGGATGGGTGGCTTGGGATGCGCGACTGGCGACGAAGGACTAGCGGCGCGTGACTGGCGAGGATCCCGGGCATTTGGTAGATTCTACAGCGTCGGGCGTCGGCAGCGAGACCAAATTATTGAGCCAACAAGTCCGATAGCGGGCCCAGATTCCGGGGCGTATGCCATGCCCATCAGGGGAAGGTAGAAGTTCCGGAGAGGGCGCCGAGACTTACTGTCGGGCTTCAATAATCCTCGCTGTCGTCGTTCGACCTTGGGCGCCGAGCACTTTCGAGTGCCGGCGCCTTCGTTTTCCCGGCCACCTGGACCCATCGATGCCACGCGCCACTATTGTCCGCCGGCTGCATTTCAACGCCGCCCACCGCCTGCACAATCCGGCGCAGTCGGACGCCTGGAACGCCCAGACCTTCGGGCCCTGCAACAATCCCAATTTTCATGGGCATAATTATGAGCTCGAGGTCATGGTGGAGGGTGAAATCGACCCTGACACCGGGTACGTGCTGGACGTGGCCGAGCTCAAGCGGATTGTGGAGGAGCAGGTCCTGGGCCGGCTCGATCACCGGAACTTGAACCTCGACGTTCCCTGGTTTGCGACTCACATTCCCTCTGCGGAGAACATCGCGGTGTACATCTGGAACAGTCTCCATGGCCAACTGCCCCGCGGACGGCTCCGCCGGGTCCGGCTGTGGGAAACCCCGCGCAACTGGGTCGACTATGAAGGCGAATGAGCCCGAGGGGGCGGACGGCTTTCAGAGCGAGGTCCGCAAGATGCTGGTGGTGCTGGGGGAAGATCCGGAACGGCAGGGTCTCCGCCGGACTCCCATGCGGGTCGAAGCCGCCTTGCGGTGGCTCACCCGGGGATATCGCCATACCGTCGCCGAAGTGGTGGGCAAGGCGATCTTCGAGGAAGCCCACGAGAACATGATCCTGGTGCGGGACATCGAGCTCTACTCCCTGTGCGAGCACCACATGCTCCCGTTCTTCGGCCGGGCCCACGTCGCGTATCTGCCGGCCGGACGAATCGTGGGTCTCTCGAAGATCCCCCGCATCGTCGAGGTGTTCGCCCGCCGGCTTCAGGTGCAGGAGCGCCTGACCGACCAGATCGCCGACGCCCTGATGGACGTACTCCAGCCGCTTGGGGCCGGTGTGGTGATCGAGGCGTCCCACCTGTGCATGATGATGCGAGGAGTGGAGAAGCAGAATTCCCGCACCGTCACCAGCGCGTTGCGGGGCGTCTTCCGGGACGATCCCAAGACCCGGGCCGAGTTCCTGCGGCTGGTCCACTGGGACCCACCGTCGTGATGCCGCTGGCCGGCAAAGTCGCGGTGGTGACCGGTGCGTCGCGCGGCATCGGGGCCGCGATCGCCGCGCGGTTGAGTACCGAAGGGGCGACGGTGATCCGGCTGGCCCGCACCCTGCGGGCGGCCCGGCACGATCGCGCCCTCGATCTGCCCTGCGACCTGACCCAGGAAGAAGACGTGGGCCACGCCGCGGATCGGATCCTGGGTGAGTTCGGCGCGCCCGACATCGTAGTGAGCAACGCCGGCTCCTTTCTCCTCGCCCGGCTGGAGCAGACCACGGCGCAGGACCTGGACTTTCAGCTGGCGGTCAATCTCCGGGCGCCGTTTCTGGTGGCCCGGGCCTTCCTGCCGCCCATGCGGGAAGCCGGACGGGGCCACCATGTGGCGGTAGGCAGCGTCGCCGATCATGTGCCGTTTCCCGAGAACGCCGCCTACGCCGCCTCGAAGTTCGGCCTGCGCGGCCTGCACGAAGTGCTACGGGAGGAATACCGCGGGACCGGGGTCCGCTTTACCCTGGTCTCACCCGGACCGACCGACACCAGCGTGTGGGACCCCGTCAAGCCGGACCAGCGTCCCGGTCTGGTGCCCCGCCGGGACATGTTGCAGGTGGACGATGTCGCCGATGCCGTGGCATTCGTGACCTCCCGCCCGTCCCGGGTGACGGTCGACTGGATTCGCCTGGGTCCGGCGTGAATGTTCATCGAGCTCACCGATCATCTCCGCTGTCCCGCCGATCATGACGAAGCCTACCTGGTCCTGCTGCCGGACCGGAGTGTGGGACGCGATGTGGTCGCCGGGCATCTGGGCTGTCCGGTATGCGGGTGGAATACGTCATTCACTCAGGGTCAGGTGGATTTCGGCGGCGGCACACCCGCCTCGGGCGACACCGCCCTCTCGCCGGAGGCGGTGCATGCGTTCCTGGGTCTGGGTGGTCCGGGGGGGTTCGTGGCGCTGGTGGGAGCAGCCACCGGACTGATCCCCGATCTGGTACCCGTCCTCCGCGGCATCCACCTGGTTGCCATCAACCCGGCCTTCCAGGTGGGCGAGGGGTTCCCCGGCAGCGTGCTCCGGAGCGCCATCCTGCCGCTCAAGCGCGGTTCCATGCGTGGGGTGGTCCTGGGGGCGGATGTGGCCTCGGATGCAGGCTGGGTGCGGCAGGCCGCGCGCGCCACCTTGCCCGGACTCCGGATCTGCGGTGAAGGACCGGCGCCCGATCTGGCCGAGGTCGAGGTGCTGGCGAGCAGCGCAAGGGCGTGGGTTGCCAAGAACAAATGACAATTGATGATTGATGATTGCTTCTCGCGGCGGTCTGCGCATTCAATCGTCAATCGTCAATCGTCACGCGTCACCCCTCACTGCCGTTATAGAGCGCCGCGATCTCCGCCTGGTAGTTCTGCTCCACCACTTTCCTCCGCACCGACAGCTTGGGGGTCAGCTCGCCCCGCTCGATCGAGAAGTCCCGGGGCAGGACCAGGAACTTCTTGGGCACCTCGAACTGGGCCAGGTCGCGCAGGTGTTTCTTGGCCTCCAACTCCATCTTGGTCTGGACCGCGGGGAGTGCCACCAGCGCGGCATCGTCCGCAAAGGTGAGCCCTTCGGCCCGGGCCCAGCCTCTGAGCCTCTCGAAGTTCGGGACCAGCAGGAGGATCGGATACTTGCGCTTGTCCCCCAGCATCACCGCGTTGGCGAACAGCGGGTTGGTCTTGAGCCGACCCTCGATGGGCTGCGGCGCGATGTTCTTTCCGCCCGCGGTGACGATGAGGTCCTTCTTCCGGTCGGTGATGAACAGGAAACCGTCCTGGTCGACCCGGCCGATGTCGCCGGTATGAAACCACCCGTCGGGCGAGAGCACTTCGGCGGTGGCGTCGGGCTTCCGGTAGTAGCCCTTCATCACGTGGGGACCGCGGGTGAGGATCTCGCCGTCTTCGGCGATGCGCACTTCCACGCCAGGAACCGGCCGGCCGACCGACCCGATCCGCTGGGCGGCGAAGGTATTGATGGCGATGACCGGCGAGGTCTCGGTCAGGCCGTAACCCTCCAGGATCGGCATGCCGGCCGCGTAGAAGAAACGGGCGATGTCGGGATTGAGCGGAGCCCCTCCCGAGATGGAACACCGCAGTCGTCCGCCGGTACCTTGGCGCAGCTTCTGGAAGACCAGCCGATCGGCCAGGCGATACTTGAGCTGGAGACCGAGCGGGACCCGCCGCCCGGCCAGTTTGAGGTCTGCCCACGCGTCGCCGGTGGCCCGGGCCCAGCGGAAGATCCGCATCCGGCGGGGACCACCGGCGTGGACCTGGTCCATCACCTTTTCGTAGATCTTCTCATACATTCGGGGCACGGCGGTCAGGACCGTGGGGGCGCGATCGACCAGGTCGGCTGCTACCGTGTCGACGTTCCGGGCATAGTTGATCATCACCCCGATATGAATCATGACATAGTGGCCGCCGGTCCGTTCGAAGATGTGCGACAGCGGCAGGAACGACAGGCTCTCATCGCTGTCGCGCACGTCGAGTACGCCGGCGCAGGCCCGGACATTGGAAGCGATGTTGCCGTGCGTGAGCATGACGCCTTTGGGCTCGCCCGTGGTGCCCGAGGTATAGATGATCGTCGCCAGATCGTCGGGCGTGGTCTGCAGAGCCTGGTCCCGCCACCGGACGTACTGCGCCGCCATGGTCCGCCCCGTCGTCATCAGGCGGCGGAGCGGCAGGACGTCCGGGTCTTCTACCCCGTCGTCGAACACGATGACATGGGCCAGCGCGGGAAGGTTGCCTCTGATCTGCTTGATCTTCTCCAGCTGGGTCCGGTTGGAGACCATCACCGCTACCGCTCCGGAATCGCGCAGCAGTCCCTCGATCTGGGCGGCCGGCAGGGTGGAGTAGATGGGGACATCGGTACATCGGGCCGTAAGTATGGCGAAATCGGCGTAGGCCCATTCGGGCCGGTTCT
>DASWKS010000551.1:0-5910 GCA_036396495.1 Gemmatimonadales bacterium | reverse complement strand
TGCTGGCCACCGATACCCTGACGGGGGTCACTCCCCTGCAACGATCCCGGATTCCCGCGGCCGAGCTGGCGTATATCCGCGGCCGGGCCGGGATGAACCGGCGTACCCGAGCGGGTGTCGCCTCGGCGATCGCCGAGTTCGAGCAGGCCATCCGACTCGATCCCTCCCACGTCCGGGCCCTGACCGACCTGTCCTCGGCCTACGCTCTCTACATGTGGTACGGCTACCGGGGCGATCTCTCCTCCTACTCCATGGCCGCTCGCTCACTGGCCCTGGCCGAGCGTGCCATCGCGCTGGCGCCCGACAACGGCGACACCTATGTGGCGCGGATGTACATCTCCAACCTGAGCTACGCCCCCCTTGACAGCGTCCGGCTGGACTATCAGGCCGCCGAACGGCTGCGGCCCACCTCGCCTAACGTCCTCACCTGGCGGGCCAGCATGCTGATGCGGGAAGGCCGGATGGCCGACGCCATGGCGCTGGCCGAGCGGGCCCTCCAGACCGACCCGCTGTCCCCGCCCCGCCGGGTATCCCTCGCCATCAACGCCCTGGGGGCCCGCCGCTACGATCTCTCGCTCGATCAGGCCCGGCGCGCCGAGACCCTGGAGGCGAGTCTGGCGCTGGCCCGGGGACTGCAAGGCTGGTCCTACCTGTTGCTGGGCCAGCCGGACCGCTGCGTGGCCCTCGACCTGGTCCCCTATCAGGGAACCCGGGCCGCCTGCCTGGTCGCGTTGGGCCGGCGAGCCGAAGCGCAGCAGCTGGCCGACTCGCTGCAGCGGGCCCTGGAGCAGCACGCCCTCGATCCGGCCTACGCCGAGGCCCTCGCGGCCCAGGAGCTGGCGATCTACTACGCCTGGCTCAAGCAGCCCGCCCAAGCCGGGCGCTGGATGAAGCGGGCCTTCGAGCTGTCACCCACCGGGATCGATCCCCGGCTGATTCGATCCGGCCTCTTCGACGATGTCCTGCGCGACGCCGACTTCGCCTCTCTGGTGCAATCGCTTCCCGCCGAAGCCTGGACCCGGGTAGCACGCGACAGCCGCGCCGATCAGTGAGCCGACTCCCCGACACGCCCAGCAGTCCCGAAGCCCGCTCGGGTCTGCCACCCTGGAAGGTCGCCGAGCTGCCGGTCGCTCCCGACCCGCGCGGGATTCGCGGCTGGGTCGGCGCGGTCGGCCCCGGCGTAATTCTGCTGGGCGCCGCCATCGGCAGCGGCGAGTTCCTGCTGGGCCCGGCGGTGGTGGTGAAACACGGACTCAGTCTGCTCTGGATCGCCGGCTGCGCCGTAATCCTGCAGACTCTGTTCAACACCGAGCTGATGCGGTACACCCTGGCCACCGGGGAGCCGGTCTTCACCGGCTTCATGCGGACCAAACCCCATTCGACGTTCTGGGGCTGGGTGTACTCCCTCCTGTACCTGCTGCAGTTCGGCTGGCCCGCCTGGGCCGGGACCGCCGCGGGAGCCGCGTTTTTCATGGGGACCAAGCGCCTGGCCCAACCCTCCGACGCGCACCTGGTATACCTGTGCGGTGTGGGACTCTACCTGGTGTGTGTGGCCGTCCTGCTGGTCGGACGACGGATCGAGCGGACCCTCGAGATCCTGAACTGGGTGCTGGTGACCGTCGTTCTGAGCGGGCTCTTGATCCTGGCGTTGCTGTTCGCGCCGGGCGAAACCTGGCTCGCCGCGGCGGCGGGATACGCGGGATACGATCTGGCTGCGTCCCGGTTCGAGTTCGTCCCAACCGGCGCAGACTGGTTCCTGCTGGGCGCGTTCGCCGGCTTTTCGGGCGCCGGAGGTGTGGCCAACATCACCCTCGCCAATTGGGCCCGTGACAAGGGCTACGGCATGGGACAGGTGGCCGGCTTCATCCCCGCGGCGATCGGTGGCAAGAAGGTGAACCTGGCTCATACCGGCTACCGCTTCGAGCCCACCGCTGAGGCGATGGTGCGCTGGAAGGGCTGGTGGCGATTAGTGCGGGCCGATCAGTACGGGGTCTTCTTCGTCGGCGCCATTCTGGGCATGCTGCTGCCCGCAACCCTGTACGTGACGTTTCTGGAGCCGGGACGCGACATCCGGGGACTGGGTGTGGCGGCCGAGCTGGCGCACGCGATCGCCGGGGCCAAAGGACCGATCTTCGGTGGTGTGGTCGCCGTCACCGCGGTGTGGATCCTGTTCAAGACCCAGCTCGACCTGCTGGAGGCGACGGTGCGGTCGATCACCGACATTCTCTGGACCGGGAGTGCCCGGATCCGCGCCTTTCGGGGCGGTGATGTGCGGGTGATCTACTACGGCGTGCTCTTTGTCGCGGTGGCGTGGGGGATGATCGCGCTGCGGCTGGCCCAACCGGTCTTCCTGCTGCAGCTCGCCGCCAACATCGGGGGCCTGATCTTCGTCCTCGGCTCACTGCATCTACTCTACATCAACACCACCCTGCTGCCCCCGGCCCTGCGGCCTCCCCTCTGGCGACGGGTGGCCCTAGTCGCGATGGCGGTCTTCTATGGCGTTTTTGCCACTATGTGGCTGGCGTCACTCTAGTCGAAGGCGGGCGAATTAGTCGAAGGCGGTCGAGGGGAGTTGAAGGCGTTGAGATACTTGTCTGGCGGTTTCATTCGACCGCCTTCGACCGCCTTCGACCGCCTTCGACCGCCTTCGACCATCAGTTACTTGACATTCCCCCGTGCTGCCGCCCAAACTTACCCTAAGCCGTTTAGGGTAAGGGGGCATGACCCAGGTCGATCTGCTGCAGGGAACCCTCGATCTCCTCCTTCTCAAGGCCCTCTCCTGGGGGCCGATGCACGGGTATGAGATCAACCGCTGGATCCGGGACACCACCGGTGAAGCGCTTTCGGTTGAGGAGGGCGCCCTCTATCCCGCGCTGCACCGGTTAGAGGCGCGGGGCTGGGTCGCTTCCGAGTGGGGCCTGACGGAGCAGAACCGGCGGGCCAAGTACTACCAGCTCACCAAGGCCGGGAAGGAGCAGTGTCGGCGCCAGGCGTCGACCTGGACCCGGTACGTGGGGGTCATGGCCCGGGTCCTCGAGGCCAGGCGAGGCTGACGGGTGGGACCGCTCCACCGGCTCTTTCGCCTAGCGATCCGTCGGCCCGAAACCATCGCAGCCGATGTCGACGATGAGATCGGGCTCCATCTCGATCTCCGCACCGCCGAGCTGGTGGCGGCTGGGTGGTCGCCGGAGCAGGCGCGGGCCGAAGCGGAACGGCTCTTCGGAAATCCCGCGGCCCACCGGCGGCAGTGCACCACCATTGACCAGGACCACCGGAATTCCATGCGACGCTCCGATTTGATCGATACGCTCCGGCAGGACATCGCCTTTTCGCTTCGCGCGTTCCGCCGCCGCCCCCTCTTCACCGCGGCCGCCATCGCGATTCTCGCGCTCGGCATCGGGGCCAACACCGCCGTGTTCAGCATCGTGCACGGGGTCCTGCTCCGGCCGCTGCCGTTCGACACTCCCGATCGTCTCGTCATGCTGCGAAACCGGGACCCGGACGGCGAGTTCGGGGTCTCGGAGCTGGAGCGGATCCGCTATGGCCAGGAGACCGCGCTTTTCAGCAGTCTCGGAGCCTGGGCCTTCGGCACGCTCACCACCAGCGGCAGCGGCGATGCCGAGCGGGTTCGAGTGATGTTCGCGGACGCCAACGCGCTTCCCACTGCCGGCATCCAGCCGGCACTGGGCCGGCTCTTCACTGCCGAGGAGGATCGGCCCGGAGCCGATCAGGTCGCCCTGATCTCCCACAATTACTGGCGCACCCGATTGGGTGAGACCGCGGATGTCCTGGGCCGAACCCTTACGCTCAACGGTGAGCCGCGGGTCGTGATCGGGGTGCTGCCGCCGGAGGCACGGCTGCCGGGTGACTTCACCGGGCCTCGTGCCGAGCTGATCGTCCCGTTGGCTCCCGATCCCGTCCCGGATCCGCGCAACTTCCACTTCCTGACGGCCATGGCGCGGCTCCGCCCCGGTGTCACCCTGGAAGCTGCCAACGCGCGCTTCGCCGCAGTGGCGCGCGAGCTGGTCGAAACCGTGCCGCCGCTGCCGGATGACTACACGGTGGAGGTTTATCCCGTGGCCGAGGAGGTCACCGGCCAGTTCCGGCCCGCGGTCCTGATGCTGCTCTGGGCGGTGGGTCTCCTCCTGCTCCTCGCTTGCGCCAACGTGGCGGGACTGCTCCTGGCGCATGCCGAATCACGCCGCCGCGAGTTCGCGGTCCGGGCAGCGCTCGGGGCAGCGCCGGGCCGTCTCGCCCGCCAGGTCGTGACGGAGAGTCTCATGCTGGGCGGACTGGGCGGTCTGGTCGGCACCCTGCTGGGCTATCTCGCCATCCGGGGGCTGTTGGCGGTGAGCCCGCCCGGACTGCCCCGAGTCAACGAGGTCTCACTCAATCCGGTGGTGCTGGTCTTCGCCGTCGGCGCATCGCTCTTGACTGCGCTGCTTTTCGGATTGGCTCCCGCCCTCACGGTGCGTCGCCGCGAAGGGCAGGCCCTGCTCCGGGGCGAGGGACGGGGATCCACCGCCGGCCGGGAGCGTCATCTGGTGCGGCGGGGGCTGGTCTTCGCCGAGATCACGTTGGCGGTGATGCTCGCCTCGGGCGCCGGCCTGGTGGTGCGGACCTGGCTCAACGTGGTGCGGACCGATCCGGGCTTCGGGGTCGACCAGCTCCTCACGTTCCAGCTTTCGCTGCCGGGTACCCCCGATCCCGACCGCGAGCAGCGCTGGCGCTTCTACCAGAACGTCGTGGCGGAGCTGGCCCAGCTGCCCGGCGTACGGGCGGCCGGCGGCGTGAGTGCCCTCCCGCTGGCACAGGAGGCGGGCGATTGGGGATTCCGGATTGAAGGACGTCCACCGGCACCGGAAGGCGAGCGCCATCCCTTCGCTGACCGGATCATCGTAACGCCCGGGTACTTCGAGGCGATGCGGGTGCCGCTGCGCGAAGGACGTTTGCTCAGCGCGGGGGATGACGCCGCGAGTGAGCCGGTCGTGCTGCTCAACCAGGCCGTCGCCCGCCGCTACTGGCCCGAGGGGAATGCCTTGGGCGCCCGCATCAGGCTGTCCAGCAATGTCGACACACTGTGGCGCCGGGTGGTCGGGATCGTGGGGGATATCCGGAGTCGCGGGCTCGAGGCGGACGTGCGCCAGGAGTTCTACTTCCCGCACGCGCAATACCCGACATCTCCCACCGAGGACGCGATGGGCACCTTGAGCCTGGTCCTCCACACCACCGGGAACCCCGAGGCGTTCGCCGGATCGGCCCGCGAGGCAGTCCGGCGGCTGGATGCCGGCATCCCGTTGTCGCAGGTGCGTACCATGGACAACGTCCTGGGCACCACCCTCTCGGTACGGCGGCTTCAGCTACTGCTGCTGAGCTTCTTCGCGGTCAGCGGCCTGCTGCTGGTCGCAGCCGGCGTCTACGGCGTGGTGGCTTCCCTGGTGAGCGAGCGGTCCCGCGAATTCGGCGTGCGCCTCGCCTTGGGCGCCGACCGGGGATCCATCCTGCGGATGGTGCTGGGAGATGGTGCCAGGATGGCCGCACTTGGCGCTGTTGCCGGAGTATTCGGCGCGATCGTTCTCGGCCACCTGCTCCGGAGCGTTCTCTACGGTGTCAAGCCGCGGGACCCCGTGGTCCTCGTCCTGGTGCCGCTTCTGGTCCTGCTGGTTGTGCTGGTCGCCACCTTCGGCCCCGCCCGCCGCGCCGCCGCGACTGACCCCGGCCCGACACTGCGTGCAGAATAAGGGAGAACCCTCTTCGACCGCCTTCGACCGCCTTCGACCTCTTCGACTGTAGTTAACTGGAACAGCTCACCACCAAATCGCGTCCCCACTCCGGGGCACTCCGGCTGTATTCCTCGAAGCCCGGATGGTGGGAGAATGGGAACTTGAGCAGCTCCCGCAACCGCTCGAT
>DASWKS010000550.1:0-2329 GCA_036396495.1 Gemmatimonadales bacterium | reverse complement strand
CCCGAGCCGCCGGACCTCACCGTGTGGCCCCGCGACTCACGAAGTACGTGGCGATGTCCGTCACCTCCGGGGCGGTCAGCCTGGGCCAGCGTGCGAGCCCCGCCGCGGTCGTCGGCGCGAGCCGGCCGTGGTTCCACATAGCGGCGCTTACCGCCGCCGGGGAGTCGAGCCCCTTGGCCTTCGCCAGATCGCCGCCGGTGCTCGCCCCTCGCCTGTCCAGCGAGTGGCAGCCCAGGCACCCCCTGGTCTCGATCACCGCCCGGCCGGCCGCGGCATTCCCCGGAGGTCGGAAGTACTGGACATCCGAGAGGTAGGCCACGAGGTCGGCCATCTGGCCGGCATCGAGTTGGGGGACAGCGATCCCCTGACTGCGCATCACCCGGAGCATCGCCGGTGCCTTGTTCCATAGCGTCGCGGCGAACTGGAAGAGGCTCAAGGGCCGTTCCCGCAGGGCGAGATCGGGCGCGTGGCCCCCTCCCTGGCCCCGGATGCTGTGGCACCCGGCGCACCCCTTCTCCCAGAACCACCGCCGCCCGGAATCGGGCCGACCGGGGAAGAGCTGGAGGGGGCGGTCCGCCAGCCCCGGTGTAGCGGCCCGCAGGTAGGCGAGGAGATCGACCAGCTCCGCCGCCGTGAAGGACGGCCGGCTGATCCCACGCGCCGTCATCGCCTGGCTCATCGCGGGGCCGTGGTTCCACAGCGCCGCCGCGATGTCGATCGGAGAACCGACCTGCTTCAGTTGGTCCAGGTCGGGCCCGACCACGCCGCCGGCTCCCCCGAACTGGTGGCAACGGACGCATTGCTTCCGAGCGAAGCTCGTCTTCCCCCGCTCCGCGTTTCCCGGAGGGTCGAAGTAGTTGACCGAGGTCAGGAAGGCGATCAGATCCCCCATGTCATCGGACCCGATCCGCGGCGGTTGGATGCCCTGCTCCCGCATCCGGGCCGCCATGCGGGGGTAGTGATTCCAGAAAGCCGCCGCGAGGTCGGAGTAGGAGCGGAGCTCGCCGCGTCCCAGATCGGGCCCGACGGTCTTCCCCACGCCGTTGATCGCGTGGCAGTTGGCGCAGCCCTTGGCCCCGAAGACCCAGGAGCCGGCCAACGCGTTCTGGGTCGACCCGGTGGGCCGCTGGGCCCATCCCATCGACAGTGGGGTGAGCAGCAGGAGCGCGCTCACCCTCCAGCTCGATCGCGTCAAGGCCGGGCGCCGTTCGCCTGGAGGTAAGTGACGATCTGGCGGCTCTCCTCGGGACCCGGGGCGCGCACCTTCATGCGCTCCATGTTCCGCTCCATGCGCATGAACACCTGCGGCCAATCTGGGGCTGTGTGAGCTCGCGGATCCGGGAGCGCGTGGCACCGACTGCATATCGTCGAGAACTCCTGGCGCCCCGGCCCCGGAGGCAAGACGGCTCCGCTGACCCGGAGCGCGTTGGCGACCAGGTAGTTGACCAACGCGATTCGTTCCCCCAGCTCGGGTATCTGGATTTGGAGGGTATCGGGCAACCGGTCCATGCGGAGCCACATCCGGCGGACGATCTGGGGCCAGTCCACGGCGGCGTGCATCGTCGGGGTGGGAAAGTCGTGGCACTGGGAGCAGTACTTGACCAGCAGCCCGGCTTCGGGTGAGGCCGGCTCCGGCAGGTCACCGGGCTGAACGTCACCGGGCGGGAGGGCGACCTTGGCCGTGACCAGGATCAGTTGATCGCTCCGGGCGAGGCTCGACGTCGGAGAGACCGCCGGCGGCGGTGGAACGGGCTCCTGAGCGCGCTCCTGGCAAGCCATCACCAAGGCCATCAGGACGCCGAGAGCCCAACGCGGTGCGTGTCGCATACGACTCTCCTCCACCTGGTGATGCCAGGTCGGTCCGGCGGACTGGTTATACGTTAGGCACGACCCCAATGAAACCACCGTGAACTCCAAGTGAAGGCCACGGCGCTCTCCGGGAATCTATTACCCGGCGGCGCGCGCGCGAGGGCGCGGATGACCTCACACACAGATCGAGCGCGGGCCGCTGACAGTCCGCCTCGACGCACGAGGCGGGCAGGGGCCCGGATCTTGACCCGGTGCAGATGCGGCAAAAGAATCCCCGGTGTAAGTGGCGTGCCGCCTCTCTCTTCACCGCCTATTCACCCGCTGTTCACCCCGGCTCGATACCTTTGAGCGATCACCTGTGCAGCATTGGGAGGTTCGAGATGTCCACGTCAACTACCCCCGCCGATCCCAGTGGGACCGCCGCGGATCGGAAGCCCCGCGACGACGAACTGGACCTCTTCGGCCTGACTCACCCCGGGAAGGTTCGCCACGAGAATCAAGACCATTTCCTCTACTGCAC
>DASWKS010000549.1:0-5282 GCA_036396495.1 Gemmatimonadales bacterium | reverse complement strand
CCCGGCCCCCGCAAGCTTCCGGTCGGCGCCAAGCTGCTGTTCGGATGCGCCGCCACCCTGGCGCTCGGCCTTCTGGGCATGGCCGTCATGGTGGGAGTGGGTGGGTTCGCGGTCAAGCGTGGCATCGATGCCGTGGTGGGGCACGCCGAAGATCAGCGGGAAGCAACGGCGCTCCTTGACCGGCTGGAGCGGGATTATCGATTCCAGCCGCCCATTGATGGCGTCGTATCGCCCGCCCTCCGGAACAGGTTCGCATCAGTGACCGAGCGGGCCTGGACCGAAATCTCGGACTGGGCCACGGAGGTGCGAGAGTTGAAGGCGCCCGGCGCCGCGCGCCCCGGACGCCGTTTCACTTTGGGGGATGCGGTCGCGGTGGCCCGCTCCGCCGACGGGGTTGCGCGCTCCCGGCTGGTCCTGGCGCGGGCGCTCTCGGCCGAACGGATGTCGCTTGCAGAGTACCTCTGGACCGGACAGACGCTCCGGCGCGACAGCCAGGGCGGACAGGGCTCGACACCGGTGGAAGCCGCCGACGCGATGCTGGTCCTGAATCTGGCAGCCGCGTGGGGGCAGGCCGAGCGCCTGCGATGACCGCGGGACACCGGCCTTCCGGAGCGACTCAGCGTCCACCCGATTCCGCAGGGACCAGATCGGTGTTGGCCATCAGGCTGTCCAGGTGCTGCCGATAGATCTCCACTTTCCCGGGCTGGCCCCATCGGTCGTAGAGCGTCACCATCCAGCGCAGGGCCCGGGCCTTCTCACTGGGGTTGAGCGGGCCGTCGAGAATCCGGGGTAAGGCCCGGATCAGGAGCACTTCCGCTTCCCGGAACCGTCCCTGCCGGCTGAGAGCATTGCCGAGCGCCGCCCGGGTCAGGCTGACCAATGGGTGGGCGTGGGGCATCTCTCGCTCCAGGATAGCGAGCGCGTTCCGGAGGTGAGCCTCGCCCTCGCGGGGTTGCCCGGTTTCCGTCAGAACCAGTCCCAGCCCGTAGTGAGTGTAGGCCTGCGGCACCTGATGCTCGGGGTACAGCTCCGTCCGCAGCGCGAGCACTTCCCGATACAGCGGCTCCGCACCGGCGAAATCGCCCCGGTCCCGGCGCAGGGCCGCGAGGTTGTTCAGGGTGCCGAGCAGGAGCGCGTGCCGGCGGCCGTAGATCAAGATCTTGACGCCCAGGGCCTCCTGCATGAGAGAATCCGCGGCCAGGGGGTCCACCCGCTCGGTCGCCAACGCCAGGTCGCTGAGCGCCCCCGCCACTGCCGAGTGGCGATCCCCGTGGAGCGACCGGAGGATGGCCAGGGCCTCCTGCATCCGGGGGATCCCAACCTCAGGAGGCTTGCCGTAGGAGGAGATCAGCAGCGCTTGCGCCAGCTCCTTCCTGAGATCACCGGGCGCCGCGCGCAGAATCTGGAGGGCCCGGATCTGCATCTCGCCGGGACGGGCGTCGTCAGGATGAGTGTGTGCCAGCGCCGCCGAGTAGTTGCTCAGGATGACGCCGAGACGGGGGCTGTGGGGGCCGCCGCTCCGCTCCGCCGTGGCGACAGCCTCCTCATACAGCGCATGGGCCGCGGGGGGGTCAGTCATGTTGACCAGGTGCGCGAGGATGGCGAGGTCTCCGGCGAGCGCATCGGTCACCGGACCCGCCGTCCGATGCGCCTCGACCGCGCGCTCCATGTGAAACCGGGCTTCGCGGTAGAGCCCGAGCTGCTGGTAGCTGCGCCCGATCGCTCCGAGCATCGCGGCCCGGACCGCAGGGTCCTGGACCTCCTCCTCATCGAGCCGGCGGGCCCCCTGCTCCAGCAGGTCCCTCGCCGTGATATCGTCCCCGCCCGCTTGGTTGGGATCTGCGGAGTGGAAGAGATCCACCAGGAAATCGGTCACCTGACTCGCCTTCCGGGCTTCCAGCTCGGCGCGGTCCCGCTCGGCCGCGATGCGCCGGCTCTGCACGGTCACTGTCAGGGCGTAGCCAGCCAACAGAACGATGGCGGCCGACCCCGCTCCAACCGCCCAGGCGTGCCGGGCCACGAATTTTCGGCTCCGGTACCCGACCGACTCCTGGTGGGCCAGAATCGGCAGCCCCCTCAAGTGCCGCCGCACGTCGGCCGCCAGTTCGTCCGCGGAGGCGTAGCGGGACTCGGCTTCGGGCCGGAGTGCCTTGGCCACGATGAGATCGAGATCGCCCCGAAGGCGGCGAGCGAGCCCTGCCGGCGTGGTCGAGCGGGCGGCGGCCCGGGCTGCTGCGCTGGGGGAGGTGCCCACACCCCGGGGAGCCAGCCGGCTCATCCGAAGCGGGGGTTCTCCCGGATGAGTGTCGGTGCCCAGCGGCAGCAGGCCGGTCAACAGCTCGCGGAGCAGCAGCCCAAGCTGGTACACATCCGAGGCGGTGGTCACGGGGTCGCCGCGGAGCTGTTCCGGGCTGGCGTATTCGGGCGTCAGCGCCCGGGCGCCGGCCTGGGTGTGCTCGGTATCGCTGGCCATCAACTTGGCGATCCCGAAATCGAGCAGTTTCACCCGCCCATCGTGGTCGACCAGGATGTTCGACGGTTTGATGTCCCGATGAATCACCAGCTGCCGATGCGCGGCGTGCACGGCGTCGGCCACGCCCAGGAACAGCCGCAACCGGCCCGAAACATCGAGCCGACTCTCGTCGGCATACCGTGTGACCGGCTGCCCGTTCACCAGCTCCATCACCAGAAACGGCCGCCCGTCAGGGGTGGAGCCGCCGTCGAGCAGCCGGGCGATGTTGGGATGGGACAGCGAGGAGAGGATCTGCCGTTCGGTGAGGAAGCGGCGGATCAGGTCGTCGGTGTCCAGTCCCCGGCGGAGGATCTTGAGCGCCACCCGCTGGCGGTAGGCCCCGTCGCTCCGTTCGGCCTCGTACACGGTCGCCATTCCGCCCCGGGCCCGGCGCCGAACCACGACGTACCGCCCCACGGTTTGGCCCGGCTCCAGGTCGCCCGGGCTGGGATCCGCCTCGCCAAAAGCGGCCCGAACCACGGACTCCTGCGGTGCAGTCACCCGGTCATGCCCGGTCGCCAGCCGCTCGACCAGGCGGAGAACCAGATCGCGGAACGGCCCAGCCTCCGGGACTTCGGCGTGAACGAACCCGGCGCGTTGCTCGACCGGGAGGTCGAACGCGGCCATGAGCAACCTGTCCACCTCGTCCCAGCGCTCCCAGAGCAGCGGAGAGAGCCCGTCCCGGCTCACATTCCTCCCTTCCCCTCTGTTCCATCCTCCCCTTCGAGACTTTCCAGCAGATACACCTTCGCCCGGGTCCACTCCCGTTCCACCGTACGGACCGAGATCGCCAACACCTCGGCGACCTCCGGAACCGTCAGCCCGCCGAAGAACCGCAGCTCGCAGACCTGTGCCATCCGCGGATTCCGCTCAGCCAGACGGTTCAGGGCCTCGTCCACTCCCAGCACGTCAGCCGATCCGTCGGCGCCGGCGATGGCAGTTTCCTCCAGCGGCATCCGGACCTGGTCTCCTCCCCGGCGCATGGCTCCCGCCCGCCGGGCGTGATCCACCAGGATATGCCTCATGGCCCGGGACGAGAAGGCGTAGAAATGGGCTCGGCTCTCCCACAGGCCTCCGCCCTCGCGGCCCACCAGGCGGAGAAACACCTCGTGCACCAGCGCTGTGGTGGACAGGGTCCCTCCGCCGGTCGCCAGCAGCCGGCGGTGCGCGATGGCCCGGAGGTCGTCGTAGGCCAGCGCCACCATGCGCGGGAAGGCCTCGGGATCCCCGTTGCTCCATCGGTTGAGAAGGGCGGTGATCTCGCCAGGAGCGGCTGACATGGATGTACCCGGCGTGCCGGAGGACAGGTCTGGGCGAAGATACTTCCGATCCCGGGGCTTGCCAACCCGCCACGATCCGCTCCGGTTCACAATGCAAAACGGTCAGTTCCGGCCCCCGGCCTCCCTCGGGGCTTCGAAAGAGGCCTCGAACCCCAGCCCGTCCTCCACCCTCCTTCGGTAGCGGAGGTCGAGCTCCGCAACCCAGCCAGTCCCCGTGATGGTACCCTTCGCCATCTGGCCATCCGCGCGCTCCAGCCGCACTTCTCCCGCCTCGAGCGCCAGGAACCGGGTCAGGGCCTGAGCGGCCGGATCCGCCAGGAAGTGGACCACGATCGCCTCCTTCTGGTGTCCCGCGAACGCAGCCAGCGAAGGCGCGATCACGGTGTAGCTCCCCGGCACGCGGGCCGAGTCGCTGAAGATGACAAGGGTGCACTCGACCACGTTCCGGCCTCGTCCACCCAGGACCACTGAGGCGTAACCCAACCCCTCCCCGTCCCGAAGCGACGCGCCCGCTCCTCCGGCCATGAACGAGACCGGGCCCGAGCTGGAGTACTCGAAGGAGCCGGTGGCCCGCTCGCCACTGCATGGCTCCCCCCCGACGATCATCCCGATTTCGAGCGCCAATCCCTGCGGGGCGGTGAGCACCGGCAGACCGGTCCACCCGGGTGCGCCTGGTTCCTCGGCCACAGACTGGATCGAGTCCACCTCGATCGAGCGCTCGACCGCTCCTCCGCCCAGCCCGATCTCGGCATTCGGGTTCTCGTCCGGTGCCACCGAATCGACTACCCTGGCCCGGAGCAGCAGGCCGAGAGGCTCCAGCTCGCCGATCACCTTCCCCAGAACGTGAGCGGAGACCTCGGGATGGTTCTGGGACAGGGGCAGCGCTCCCCCCACGGTCCCGAGCGGCAGGGTGAGCGGCACCCGGGAAAACGGCAGGTCACCGGCAAACCAGAGGTCGGCGCGTCCGGTTTCCCGCACCGGGGTGCGGGTCCGCCGGTCGACCCACCAGGATTCCACCGTCAACACCCGGTGGGTGGTTTTCCGCCCGCCGATCGTGGCCGGATCGTTCCCTGGGCGGAGCGCGAACCGGAACGAGTCGAGCACGGCGGTGCCGCCGTACCCGGATCGGGAGACGTGTCCCGGCCCGAGCGTCGCCGGCCCGCCCAGCGCCCGGGCCAGCACCGGAACGTTTCGAACCATGACGGCGGGAAAACCGCCCACCTTGGGACCCGCTACAATGACGATCTCGCCGCCCCCGGCGCCCAGGATGGCGAGGGCGGCGGGGATCAGCATGAACCTCGGGGGCATCGGGAGCCTCACAGGAGTCGGGGCCATCGCGGACGATCGGGGCACCGTCTCGCGAACGGGAAATGCCGGCGCGTTCCGCCACCGGCACCAACCCGACTTCGTGGTCTCCCACCTCAGGACGGCGCCCGGACCGTTGACCGCCCCGGCGGCCGGCACCGTCACCCGGGCTGACTCACCGCTTG
>DASWKS010000548.1:0-2754 GCA_036396495.1 Gemmatimonadales bacterium | reverse complement strand
ATGAACAACGTGCTCCCCGGGATGATCGATACCTACCCGGCGGACGAGCTGGACCGATCCGCCATCCCGGCCGGACGGCGGGGGACCGCCGAAGAGGTGGCGCGGGTGGTCGGGTTCCTGGTGTCGGACGAGTCGAGCTACCTCACCGGGCAGAGTCTGCTGGTGGACGGCGGGCTGGTCCGCGGGCTGTAGCAGGGAGCTGATCCAGAACTTCCCTCCCAGCGCGACCGTAGGGGAGGTATGAGCTCGAAAGCCATCTCCCTCATTATCCGTCTCACAGTACCAGGCGCCGTTCGAGGCCAGGCCTGCTGAGAGCCCGAGGGGTGGAAATCGCTGCTGGCCCGTTTCCGGCACGGCCGGACCAACCCGCCAATGGCCTGATCAAGGACAAGGCCGGAAACTTCATTCAGGTCTTCGGGAGATAGAGCGGCCCAATCCCATGCTTCGATCGCTGAGCGGATCGCCCCGTGTGGTCAACTCGAAGCCCGTCCGCATGCTCGACTACAGCGTGGAGATTCAGCGAAGCGGACCCGCCACGCTGCCGGCCATCTACCACAATTTCCATATGGTGGCCGTAACCTTGACGGGCGAGCGACTGGTCGTGCGGGAGGGCGTCGACGCCGAACGGGGCACCCGTTTCAATCCGGGGGAGAGCAGCATCCATCCCGCCGGCCCGGGGGAACGAGTCACCTGGCCCAGGGGGGCCCACTGCCTGTACCTGCACCTGCATCCCCGACTGATACGTCGAATCGGGGAACAGATCTGGGGTGTCCCCGGCTTGGCGCTACAGCATCGGCCCCTCCTGCGCGATCCCGTCATCCGCGACATCGGATTTGAGCTGCATCGGCTCACCGACAGGGATTCGGCTCCCGCAATGAGCGCGGCGGCGCATGAGCTCGTCATCGCCCTCGCCCATCATGTGGTCACCCGCTACGCCGGGCCAGCCGGTCCTCCGGTCCGGGTCGGCACCCTGTCGGCCGAAGAGATCCTGGACGTGTTTCGCGATGGCTGTCCCAGCTGGGATGGCGTGGCGACGCTCGCGGCGCGATGCGGCTTCACCCGATCGCACTTTCCCCGTCGGATCCGGGCCCTCACGGGCCTGGCTCCCTACGCGATGGTCCTCGGAAGCAGAATCGAGGCGGCCAAAAACCTGCTGGAGCGTCGTGAGATATCGCTGAGCGCAGTGGCCTATGCCACCGGATTCGCCGACCAGAGCCATCTCACCCGGGTCTTCCGGCGGGCGATCGGATGGACCCCGGCCCGGTATCGAGAGACAAATGGCACAAAAGTTCAAGACCATCCAGCGAGCCCGGACTAGCTTGTCCCGAACCTGACAACTCGGGGACAACATGAGGGTCGTGGAGCACCTGGGCCTCGTGACGGCCTTGACGCTTTCGCTTGGTCCGGCAACCGCCGGCGGTCAGACGTCGGGACCACCGGCCGCCCGCGCCACCGGTCCGCTGGCGGACAGCCTGCGGGCATTCGGGCTCAAGATGGCCGAGATGCTCCGGCGGCTTGACGCCGAGGGAATCATTGCCCTCTACGGTGACCGGCCGCACTTCGTTCACGTCGACAACGGAACCGTGATCCCCTGGTCTCAGTTGTCGGCGATGATGACCAGTTACTTCGCCACGGCCAGGAGCAATCCGGTTTCAGTGCTCGGCGAGCCCGGCGTGGCGATTCTCGACCGGGACAATGCGGTCGTCTATCTGGTGCATCGGTTCGAAGCCAACGAGGGCCGCCCGGCGCACGATGGAGTGTGGACCGGAGTAATGCACCGATTCCCCGACGGCTGGAAGATCGTCCACTCGCACAGCTCGGACCGACGAACGCCGCCCTAGCGTGTCGAAGCCGGCGCTTTCGCCGCGCGACGGGCGACCTCCGCGCGCCGAGTTGATCAGCTGCAGGTGCAGCGAGACCTTGGCGGTGCTGCGCGCTCGAATGCCTGGCGGGATGGTAGCGAGACCGGCAGGATGCTGAGGCCCAGCTCATCACCGAACCAGCATCCGCCGCCCACCTTCATTTCGGGAGGCCCCAGCGGCTTGCCCATCACGGCCTCGGCCTCGGCCTGGGTCACCATGGTGCAGGGATCCAGCTTGGCCGCCTGGGCGGTGGTCTTCGCGGTCTGACGGCCCCCGCTCGACTGGGCCTTGCCCGATCCACCGCAGGCCCAGACGAGTCCCAGCAGCAGAGGAAGCACTCGGTTCCGTGAGTACATCATGACCCCTGCTGGTCCAGTGATCGGTTGATGGCGCTCTCTGATAAAGCGTCGAGATAAGTCCGAAGCGGACACGGAGGGGCCCAGTGCTGGGACGGCGACACTCGAGCTCAATTAGCGACATCAATGCGCACGAAGTAGGTTGGAGCGGAGGCGGAAGCCCTATGGAGCGGGACTGTTTGCGCGGCTCGGTATTGCCTGATTGCTGACTTCGTGGCCACGGCACTGTTCGGGCCCAAGTGGAGCGGGTAAACGCCCGGGCTAACCCAGTGTGCCGTCTGGCCCGATCGTGTGCAGGGGCTGAGCGTGGCGTTTCTGGGGACGCACCCAGCCCTCACTTTCAGCCCAGCCAACCAAGGTGCTGGGGGGTGACGACACCCATCGAGAGGTAACGCGTTCCCCAGAGCTTGCCCTTCTCGTCTTACCCTAAATTGTCGTGCGATAGGCAGCGCGTAAGGCATCCCAGCGAGTGGGCGGAATGAAAGGCGAACGGATGAGGGTATAGGGTATATGGAAAAGGACATCTTCCACATCGC
>DASWKS010000547.1:0-4300 GCA_036396495.1 Gemmatimonadales bacterium | reverse complement strand
CGAACGCCACACCCGATCAGGTGGCCCGGGCGGCGGAAGCCGCCAACGCGACCGAGTTCATCGCCCGGCTGCCGCAGCAGTATCAGACCATGTTAGGCGAGCGCGGTGCGCGGCTCTCCGGCGGCCAGCGCCAGCGCATCGCCATCGCGCGGGCGCTGCTCCGGGACGCGCCCATTCTGATCCTGGATGAGGCAACCAGCGCGCTCGACACCGAATCGGAGCGGCTGGTGCAGCAGGCCATCGATCGGCTGATGCGCGACCGGACGGTGCTGGTGATCGCCCACCGCCTCGCCACGGTCCGGCACGCGGACCAGATCCTGGTGCTCGACGGCGGCCGGATTGTGGAGCGGGGCAACCACGAATCACTGCTCGCCGCCGGCGGCTTGTATCGCCGGCTGCATGACCTGCAGTTCGTCGGTCTGGCGGAGCTGGCCGCCCGATGAACCGGCCTTCGGTGGTCCTGGTCGCCTCGATCGACGAGGGCAAGCACGCCCATGGGGCCCAGCGCGGCCGGGCCCTGCAACGGCTCGGCTGCGACGTCACGACCGTCAACGTGATGGAACGGCGCGGCCCGCTGGGTCTGTTTCGCTCCAAGGACCTGCGCCAGCGGCTGGAGCAGGCCCTCGTCCAGGCCCGCCCCGATCTGGTGCTGGTGACCGGGGTCCCGGAGCTCGATCCCCCGACGGTGGAGCAGCTGAAAGGCGTGGCAGGCGGCCTGTGGGTCAACTGGTTCCCCGATGATGCGCGCAGCATCGACCAGGCGGCCGCGCTCGCCTGGCCCTACGACTCGGTCTACGCCGCCGGCAGTGACGTGGCCGACCGGCTCTCCGCCATCCTTCACCGCGCGGTGCCGCTGCTGCCTCTCGCCTGCGACCCGTCGGTCTACCGGCCTCAGAAACACCGCGATCAGCAGTACCGGGCCAACGTGGTCTTCGCCGGTTCGGCCACGCCGCGGCGGGAGGCGTTGCTGCAGCACGTGGTGGAATTCGGGCTGGCGCTCTGGGGTCCGGGGTGGCGCGTCACCGGGCTGCGCGACTACTGCCGGGGCGAGACGCTCCGGACCGAGGACTTCGTGCGGGCCTACGCCGGGGCCAGCGTCGCACTCAACATTCACCATACGGCCGAGGGGGGCGACGGGCCCGAGGCCTTCTGTAACCAGCGTTGCTTCGAGCTTGCGGCCATCGGCGCCCTGCAGGTGGTCGATCGCCGCACCGATCTCGCGCGCTGGTTTATCCTGGAGGATGAGATCCTGGTGTTCGACGACCCGCTCCAGCTGCGGCGGATCGTCGAGGATGCCCTGCAGGATCAGACCGCCCTGGACCGGATCGCGGTCGCCGGCCGGGACCGGGTGTTGAGCCAGCACACCTACATGCATCGGATGCAGGAGTTGCTGGGGCGGGAGCTCGAGCTGGGCGTTGATCAGTCGGTCGGTCGGCCAGTCGGTCAGGAGCAGAACCTCCCGGCCGACTCAGGGACCAACTGACCGACCGACCGACCGATAGACGTCGAGATACGCCTCCGCCATCACCCGGTAGTGAAAGACCTGCTCCACCCGGGCGCGGCACACCTCCGGGTCGCAGCGCAAGACCGTGGGGATCAGCGCCAGCAGCTGGTCCAGCGTGTCGCCCAGGGCGCCGACATCGGGCGTCACGATCTCGGGCAGAGCACCGCGTCGGGTGCCGAGCACCGGCGTACCGCTCGCGAGCGCTTCGATGCTGGTGAGGCCGAACGGCTCATCCCACTGCACCGGTGACCAGAGCAGTCTGGCGCCGGCGAGCGCCTCCACTTTGCCCCGCCCATCGACGCTCCCGACAAAGCGGACCCATCGGCTGACCACCGGTCGCCATCCGCCCGCTACCAGCAGTCTCCGCTGGCTCTGCCGCGCCCCTTCCACCGCCCATTGCCATCCCTTCACCGAATGGAGCCGGCCCAGAAAGAGGTCGTAGTCGCCCTTGGTGCGCCGGAACTCGAACTCGGCCGGGTCCAGGCCGTTGTAGACCCACCGGCTCAGTCCCTGCCGACGGGCGTGGTCGGCGCTCAGGCCGATGACGTTGGGCGAAAAGGTCCGCGGCGTTCGACTGTTGCCGTGCAGCGTCCACACCCACGGGATGCCGGGATCGGCGATCTCCTGATGGGCGTGTACCAGGTCGAGGCCGGCCGGGAGATGGGGCCGCACGTCAAAGTCCGGGCGAGCGGCCCGCCGGGCGTTGATCGCGACATGACGGGCCCACGGGACCTTGGAACCGGGAGCGGCCAGCAGCGTGACCTCGTGCCCCAGCTCGGCCAGGCCCCGGCCCAGCCAGACCACCACCCGTTCGGTCCCGCCGTAGCCCTTCACCGGCAGGCGGGCGTGGTACATCAGGGCGATCTTCATTGACGATTGGTGATGGACCTTTGATGATTGAGCCACGAATCCCGTCGCGCAATCGTCAATCATCGACTGTCAATCGTCAATGGCTGTGCTCCTGTCCGGCTTTACCATAGTCCGTAACGCGGTGCTGCTCGACTTTCCGGTGGTCGAGAGCATCCGCTCCATTCTGCCCCTCTGCGACGAGGTGGTCGTGAACGTGGGCCGGTCGGACGACCAGACCCTCGACCTGGTCCGCTCGATCGGCGACCCCAGGATCCGGATTCTCGAGACCGTGTGGGATTTCAGTCGGGGGGAACAGCTGCTCGCGGCGGAAACCCTCCGGGCCCTGCGCGCCTGTCGCCATCGCTGGGGGGTCTGCGTGCAGGCCGACGAGGTGCTGCACGAGTCCGGGGTTCCGTTGCTGGCGCGCAGCCTGGATGAGGTGGATGCGAATTTCCGGGTCGAAGGGCTGGTGGTGCGCTACCGCCATTTCTTCGGCGATCCCTTCAGCGAAGCGGTGAACCGCCGCTGGTATCGCCGAGAGGTACGGGTGCTGCGGCTGAACCCAGAGCTCGACATCCATCCGTTCCGGGACGCGCAGGGGTTTCGGGTCGGACCCCGGCATCGGAAGATCCGGGCCCGTCTCACCGAGGCCGAGATGTACCACTACGGATGGGCTCGCTCGGCGGCCGCGTTGCGGGGGCGGAAGACGGAAGACCGCAAGCTCTACTCCGCGGTCCACGAACCCGGCGCGGCGGAGCCGTTGCTGCAGTGGTTCCCCGGGATCCGGCCGTTCACGGGACAGCATCCGGCGGTGGCGCGCCACTGGGTGGAGCGCCACCGGCACGATCCCGATCGCACCGTTTCTCCGCCCCGGTTTTCCTGGCGTCACCTGCGATTCTATCTCTCCGACGCGGTCGAGCGCCTCACCGGCGCCCGGCTGTTCGAGTTCCGCAACTATCGGCTGGTGTAGGGGTGCCGTCCCTCTCGGTCGCGTTGCTGGTGTCGGCCCCGGCGTGGCGCGGCTCGGGTGCCAGCTTCGGGAAGATCGCCACCGGGCTGGCGCGCGCTGGCCACCGGCCGCTGCTGGTCACCGCCGCTGACGACGTCACCCGCCGTTTCGTCCAGCAGGGCCTTCCGGTGCGACAGCTCCCGCTGGTCCGCACTGGGTGGCGCGAGCTGCGCGAGGTCGGCCGCCTGCTCAGGGAATGGCCTCCCGACGTGGTCCTGGCCGACGCGCCGCGGGACCTGCGGCTGGCCGCGGCCGCGACCGGACTGCACCGGACTCCCATCATCTTTCGCTACAATTTGAGCGGCCGGCCCCTGCCCGGTGATCCGGTGAGCCGGATCTTTTTCGCCCGTATCGCGGCCGTGGTGCTGCAAAGCGGCTATGCCCGCGACCGGGCCTGCCGTACGTCACCCTGGCTCATGCGCCGGCCCCATCGTGTGATCGGCAACGGCTACGATGGCGAGGCGCTGCGGCCCGACCCGGCCGCGGGTGTACGCTTCCGGCAGCGCCACCGCATTCCCCCCGCGCAGCCGGTGATTCTGAGCGGTGCGGCCTTGTATCACGACAAGGGGTATGCCGTGGCCTTGCAGGCCGTGGCTCGACTGGCTGAACGGCGGCCCCTTACCTACGTGGTGTGCGGCGATGGCGCGGAACGCGCCGCCCTGGAGGGAATCGCGGCCGAACTGCGGATGCCGGCGCTGTTCCTGGGTCAGCTCGGAGCCTCCGACCTGGCCGATGCGATGAACGCGGCCGATGTGGTGCTGCACCCGGCACCGGGTGAGCTGTTTCCCAACCTGGTGGCCGAGGCCATGGCCCGAGAGCGGGCCGTCATCGGAGTGGACTCCGGGGCCACTCCGGAGCTCCTGGGCCGCGATGGCATGGCCGGCCGGCTGGTGGCCACCGATGATCCGGAGCTAATGGCTTCGGAACTGGAGAAGCTC
>DASWKS010000546.1:0-2933 GCA_036396495.1 Gemmatimonadales bacterium | reverse complement strand
GAGAGGGCAACGCCGGTGGCGGGCTCGCCTTTGCGGTAGAGCAAAGGGATGATGGTGCGGATTTCCAGATTGAGCCCGACGGTGATCCCGGCTGCGGAATCCGCTCCGTTGACCGCCGGTGCCCCGCTCTTGGCGGTGATCACCAGGCGGGCCCAGTACTCTCCGTCGGCGACGCCGGGTGGTGGTGTGACCAGCAGCCTGATCGTCTGACGCGCCTGAGGGGCCAACAGGGTCCGCTTGGGGAAAGCCGTCAACCAACCAACGGCCGAGGGCCAGGTACTGTCCGGCTGCTCGACGGTGCGAAGCTCAAACTCTCCGGTCGAATCGGTGATCGGGAAGCCGAAGATCGCCTCCACCGAGATTTCGGTGGGCTCGGTGGTTGGGTTGTAGAGTTGGACCCAGCCGCTGCGGGTGCGGTGGTCGATGAACACGGCATGGGGCGCGACCAGCACGCCTTGCGCCGTACCCGGGCCGGTCAATCCCAGACCCAGCCCCACACAGATGAGCGCGGCCCGCGCTAGTTCACGTTGATGGTACATACCACCGTATTGGCATAGGGTCCGGTCGACTGGTTTCCGGCGGGCGTCACCTGTCCCCCCAGCCGGAGGATCGCCTGGGTCCCGCCGGTGAATCGGAAATTCTTGGTCGCGTTCGGATTGAAGAACTCCTGGAGCGCGCCGCTCCAGGTCCCCTGGACAAAGACGTCGCCGTTCTGAAAGTTCACCGGCATGGTGGCCCCGGCCGGTCCCAGCAGCTGGTTAGGCGGGGTGAGTCGGATCTGGATCCGGGTGCCGACCGGCGCCGTCAAGGTCCATTGGCCGCTCTTGACCGCATCGGTGGGCAACACGACGGTCGGCACCCCGAGCGCGACGAAGCCAAATTGGAGATCGCGGGCACCTACCACCGATACCTGCGCCGAGGTCGGCGCGGGGAGCACGCATGCCAGCAGCGCGAGGGCGGCGAGGCGCAACATTAGGGGGATGCTCAGAAGGTTGCGGAGCCGCCCGGGGAACGCAGCGGTTTTCCCCGAAGCGGCTCAGCCAGAAAGCGCGACCTATTGCATCAGAAATAGTCCAGCTGGATCACGATCGTCCCGGTGTAAGCGCCCGAAGCCTGTCCCGCGCCCGGCGTCACGGTGCCGCCGACGAACACGAACAGCGCCCCGGCACCGCTGAACGACGCGGCGGAGGCCACCGCAGACGGGGTGAAGCCCGTGCAGCCCGCGCTGGGATCGTTGTCGGTGTCGAAGCACCCGGTCCAGGTCCCGATGGGCAGCAGGTTGGCCCCGCTGCTCAGGTCGGTCGGCAGCGTGAAGGTCATGTTCACGTTGGTCGACGCCTGACCGGTCGCCGAGAACAGACCGGACGTCCCGGCGCTCGGCACCACGGTCTTGGCTATGCCCGGGAAGACGTTGCCGAAATCGAGGTCACGAGTGCCGCTCACACTGATGGCGGTAAACACGTTCGCCAGCGCCTGGATGTTGGCGCTCTGCGCCGCTGCGGTGGACGCGGACAGCGCCAGCACCGCGACGACCGCCGTAGATACCTTCGCCCGACGAATCATGGTGCGTTCTCTCCCCAAGAAACGGTTGGACAGCAGACGGAGTCCGAGTTCGCGGCGAGCGCCGCTAGGTTCACTCAGGGCGGGGTATGAGCAATCGACGTGCCGTTGAGCAGTAGCATTGTCGATTTTTTTGCTTCCATCACTCGCCAAAACTGACCTAACTGCATGTTAAATAACCAATTATGCGTGTACAATAATTGTTCAGTTTCTTGGCATGATTCCTCAGAGCTGGCTATGGCTCGCGCCAACCAGGTGCTTCAAACCGCGAACGTAGGCGGGCTGGCAGTGCTGCTTGGCGTGGTGGTTTCAACTCCGACTGCGGCACAGGGAAACGGGCGGATCCAAGCCCGGGCCACAGTGCTCAGCGCGGAGCCGGCCGCGGATGGACTGGGGTTGGCTCAGCGCTTCTGGGCGGCGCGCCGGGAGGGGCGCATGGAACGACGGTTCACCACCGTGCAGGTGACGCACGAGCGGAGAACCGCGCGACGCGCCCCGCTGGTGCGCGTCGCGATCCAGTACCTGAGAAACTGACGACCAGCCAGGTGGCGAGGCGAGTCCGTTACTCCCGGCGCAGCGCCTCGATCGGGGAGATCCGCGCGGCCCGCCACGCCGGAACCCACATCGCCAGCAGCGCCGCGCCTAACACCAGCACCGGAACCACGAGGTGGGTCAGCGGGTCCAGCCGGGTGACCCCGAACAGCAGGCTCTCGAGCAGGCGTGATCCCGCCAGTGCGCCGCCCAGGCCACATCCGATTCCCAGCGCCGCCAGCATGGCGCCTTCGCGGATCACCAGCCCGGCGACCCGCCCCCGCGGGGCACCGAGCGCCGACCGGATTCCGATTTCCCGGGTCCGTTGTTCCGTGGCGTAGCTCAGCACCCCGTAGATACCGACCAGCGCCAGCGCGAGCGTCAGCCCCGCGAACACCACCAGCACGAGCATGGCAAAGCGGCGCTGGCCCACCGAGGACCGCACCGTGAGCTCGAACGGCTCGATGCCATACACGGCCAATTGGGGGTCAACGCTCCAGATGGCCTGCCGCACCTGACTGGCCAGCGCGGCCGGGTCGCCGCCGGTCCGGACCAGCACCACGCCGAATTGGCTGGGTGCCTGGAGCATCGAGATGTAGGCCGCGGGAGGAGTTTCCTCGGTCAGTCCGTGGATCTTTTCATCCGAGACCACGCCGACGATGCGTCGGTTGATTCCCCAGAACCGGATCTCCCGCCCGATCGGGTCCTGGTCCTGGAAATAGCGTCGAACCGTGGTGTGGTTCAGCACCGCAACCGGCGGCTGATCGGGGCCGTCAGTCTGGTCGAGGAGTCGCCCCTGCACCAACCGTGACCCCATGGTGGCGAAATAGCCGGGGGTGACT
>DASWKS010000545.1:0-5265 GCA_036396495.1 Gemmatimonadales bacterium | reverse complement strand
GACGGACGGACGGACGGACGGACGGACTGACGGGCGGTGACGGCCGGCCAAGAGGCCGGCGCCCAGCATCACGAAAGCGGCCAGCGCGGCGAGCAGCGGCACCACCCAGCGCTCAGCGGTCGAGTCACCGGGAAATGTGATTATCACCTCACCGTCCGTCAGTCCGTCCGGCCGTCCGTCCGTCCGTCGGTCCGCCCGCCACCGCGCCAGTGGCCTTCCATCCAGAATCTGAGACGGCGCCGGGTCCAGGCCCCGGACCACGACGCCCTCCTCTTCGGCGACCACCTGCAGGGTATCGGCCCCCTCCCCCAGCGGCAGCGGCAGCCGGCTGAGGGACCCGGGCAGGGTATGTTGGATCAGCAGCTGCTTGTCACCGGGCGACAGCGGCGCGAACACCATCACCGTGTCGCCGGCAAAGCGGATGGCCTCGGGCGAGATCTCGCTGCCGGGCGCACCAGTGCTGCCCGCGCCGGTGCCCGGCGGGAGCACATGGCGCCAGGTCGGCGTCATCGAATCGGGGCCGACCCGGGTGGCGTACCCCGAGTTGCGCAACACGAAGAGATCGATGGCAGTGCGGTTTCGCGCGGCATCCGGGGCGCCGATGATGACATAGCGCGCCACCACCGAGACTGGCGTCGTGCTTGACGTGTCGGCCACCAGCAGCGTGAGCGCGGCGGCCCGGTCGAACGGTCCACCCCTCAACGGCTCGGAGAAGTACTCGATACCGGCCCAGCGGGCACTGATCAGGTAGACGACCCCGGTGTCGGAAGGAATCCGAAAGCGGAAGCGACCCGCCTCGGATGCCAGTGTGGAATCGATCGGTCCCGCGACCGTCTGGGTCAGCCGGTGCAGCACCACCCGCGCCCCGGACGCCGGCAGCGTGTCGCTGGCCCCGCGGCGCAGGACCTGTCCCGAGACGCCGGCGGACTCCTGCCCCGCGGCCTGAGCCGCACACGCGAGGAGTCCCGCCAGCGCGACGGCGCTAGGGTTGAAAGCGGCCGAAATCCTGGGGATCGAGCTTTTCCAGATACCGCTTGAGGGCTTCGGGATCAGTCGTCGGCTCGGTGCTGGATGAGGATGCCGAGGCACGGTCGAGCAGCGTTTCGCTGGTGAAGATGGGGGCGTTGCAGCGCAGGGCCAGCGCGATGGAATCGGAAGGGCGCGCGTCCACCTGCACCACCTGTTCTCCCCGCACGATCTGCAGTTCCGCGAAGTAGGTATCGTCCCGCAGGTCGGTGATGTGGACCCGACGCAGCTCGCCGCCCAAGCCGGCCAGCAGATGCTTGAGCAGATCGTGGGTCATGGGCCGTTGGGGCTTGACCCCCTGCATCTCCATGGCGATGGCGTTGGCCTCGCTGGTCCCGATCCAGATGGGCAGCGAACGCTCTCCGCCGATCTCCCGGAGAATAACCACCGGGGAGTTGGTGGAGCGGTCGACGCCGAGATGGGCCACGGACATCTTGATCATTTCTTTCCCCTCCCCGCCTCTGCCACGGTGAACGGTAAACGGTAAACCCGAGGTTCCGTCGCCCGCTTACTGTTTACCGTTGACCGTTCACCGCCTGTTTCACCGCACGGCCCGTAACAAGTTCGAGACCCGATCCGACCGCTCCCACGGAAACAGCCGTACCCGCTTCCCCTGCACCGTCGCCGCGTGCGGCTTGCGGCCGAAATGTCCGTAGGCGGCCGTTGCCTGGTAAATCGGGGATCGCAGGTGCAACGCGCGAATGATCCCCTTGGGAGTGAGATCAAACACCTCACGCACCGCGCGTTCCAACACCGGGTCAGGCAGCTTCCCGGTCCCGAAAGTATGGACGAGCACCGACACGGGTTCCGCCACACCGATGGCGTAGGCCACCTGCACCTCGCAGCGGCGAGCCAATCGAGCGTCCACGATGTTGCGGGCCACCCACCGGGCGGCGTAAGCTGCCGACCGGTCGACCTTGGAGGGATCCTTGCCGCTGAAGGCGCCACCGCCGTGCCGGGCCATGCCCCCATAAGTATCGACGATGATCTTCCGCCCGGTGAGACCCGCGTCGCCGTGCGGACCGCCGATCACGAACCGTCCGGTGGGGTTGATCAGGATCCGGGTCCGGCGCCCGTCCAGCTCGGCATGCCGGAGGACCGGCTGGATAACGTGCTCGGTCACCGCCTCCTTGAGCTTCCGCTGGCTGAGCCGCCGCCCCCGCACCGATTCCGCGTGCTGGGTGGATACGACCACCGTGGCGACGCGGATCGGCGTCCCGTCGTCGTATTCCACCGAGACCTGGGATTTCCCATCGGGCCGGAGCCAGGCGATCTGCTCCAGTCCGTCCAGCCCCTTCCTGACCGCGGCCAGGCGTTGCACCAGGCGGTGCGCCAGCATCAGCGGGAGGGGCATGCGCTCTGGGGT
The DNA here is from genome assembly GCA_036396495.1 of Gemmatimonadales bacterium. Taxonomy (GTDB): domain Bacteria; phylum Gemmatimonadota; class Gemmatimonadetes; order Gemmatimonadales; family GWC2-71-9; genus SZUA-320. The sequence goes on along the minus strand of DASWKS010000545.1, from coordinate 2,873 downwards.
CTCGTCGGTGGCGTAGCCGAACATCATGCCCTGATCGCCCGCGCCATCCCGGTCCACGCCCATCGCGATGTCAGGCGACTGCCGGTCGATCGAGGTGAGGACGGCGCAGGTCTGGGCATCGAATCCGTAGGATGCGTCGGTGTATCCGATCCGCCGGACCGTCTCCCGGACGATGTCTGGAATATGGACGTAGGTGCGGGTGGTGATCTCGCCGGCCACGACGGCCATGCCGGTGGTGACCAGAGTCTCGCAGGCGACCCGCGCCGCCGGGTCCCGGGCCAGTATCGAGTCAAGCACGGCGTCCGAGATCTGGTCAGCCACCTTGTCGGGGTGGCCTTCCGTGACGGACTCAGATGTAAAAACGTGCCGATTGGAGGCGCGCATTCAGGGACCAGTGAACGGGAACGGTGAACGGTCAGCGCTAAACGGTGACCCGTGAACATTACGCTAAGCCCGTGCTCCCCTTGCAGGCAACGGGCCATGCGGATCCAGCAGGTGCACGTCGACGTGTGGAGCAACGTGGCGCTTGAGAATCGCATCCACGTCGGCCGGCGAATCGGCGTCGAGCGCCTCGGACGCGGCGTTGCGACAGGCCTGATAGGGAATGCGCTGGATCAGCCACTTCATCAAGTGGAGGGTGGGAGGCGCCACGCTCAGTGTGGTGTATCCCAGTCCCATCAGCAGGACCGCGGTCAGCGGCTCCGAGGCCATCTCGCCGCACACGCCGCACTCGATCCCGCGGGCCGCGGCCGCGTCCAGCACCTGCTTCAGCAACCGGACCACTGCGGGGTCCTGGGGGGTAAACCGGGAGGCGAGTCGGGCGTTGCCCCGGTCCACCGCCATCGTGTACTGGGTGAGGTCGTTGGTCCCGACGCTGAAAAAGTCACACACCAGCGCCAGGCGGTCGGCGATGACGGCCGCGGCGGGCGTCTCCATCATGGCGCCCAGGGGCAGACTACGTGCGGCCGGCACACCGGCGCGCTGCAGCGAGAGGGCTTCCTCCGCCAGCATGTCACGGGTGACCAGAATCTCGTCCACCCGGGTCACCAGCGGCAGCATGACTCGCACATTGCCGTGGACTGCCGCGCGGAGCAGGGCCCTGAGCTGGGGGCGGAACACCTCGGGCTGGTCCAGACACACCCGGATCGAGCGCCAGCCCAGAAAGGGATTGGCTTCCATGGGGGAGTCGAAAGCCACCGGGAACTTGTCGCCGCCGAGATCGAAGGTCCGGATGGTGACCGGGTGGTTGGGGAAGGCCGTGGCCACCCGCCGGAAATAGTCCGCCTGGTCGTTTTCGCCCGGCAGCGCGGTGCGCCCGGTGAGGAGAAACTCGGTGCGGACCAGTCCCACGCCCTCGGCACCGCTCCGCACCGCCAGGTCGATCTCTTCGGGGAGGTCGACGTTGGCCATGAGCCGGATTTTCTGGCCATCGGGGGTCACGCTGGGCTGGTCGGCCACCGCCTCGATTTCCAGCTCCAGCTTGCGACGGCGACTCACCTGGGTGCTGGCTTCGCGCAGATCGGCCGGATCGGGATCGAGCAGCACGGCGCCGCTGGCGCCGTTGATCAGCAGCACGGTCCCGGTCCGGACACGAGCGAGCGCATCGCGCACGCCCATCACGGCGGGAATCCCGAGGGAGTGCGCCAGGATGGCCGCGTGGGAGGTGCGGGTTCCCTCCTCGCTGACCAGGCCGGCCAGACGGTCCCGGTCGAGCTGCACCGTGAGACCGGGTGACAACTCGTGGGCCACGATGATCACCGGGCCGTCGGGCTGGGAGATCTCCAGCTCGTCATCGCGGTCGCCAACCAGCACCCGCAGCATCCGGATCTGCACCGCCGAGAGATCGGCCAGGCGTTCGCGCAGCCGCACGTTGGCGGTCCCGGCCCAGGAGACCCGCACTTCCAGCGCCTTGAACTCGTAGGCGGTCTCGGCGGAGAGCAGATTCTTGCGGATCAGGTGCTCGCAGGCCCCGAGAAACTCCGGGTCGCGCGCCATGAGGATCTGGGCTTCGAAGATGTTGGACTCTTCGGCGCCGGCCCGCTCGCGGACCCGCTCGCGCAGTTGTTCCAGGTGGTCGACCACCTGCTCCACGGCCGCCCGGAGCCGGGCGATTTCCGCCTCGACCTGTTCCGGCCCGATGCCCCGATCAGGCACGTCGGGGAAACGCCAATCCACCACCAGCGCAGGCCCGTAGGCCACGCCGGGGGACACGCCGATCCCGTGCAGAACCCGTTCGCTCATGATTCTCCAAAGCCCCCGGTCACCAACTCCGACAGCGCCTGTACCGCCGGCTCGGCATCATTGCCGTTGGCCCGGATGGTGAGGCTGCTGCCGCACTCGGCGGCCAGCATCATCACCCCCATGATGCTCTTGGCATTGACGGACAGATCGTCCTTCGCCAGCTCGATCTGGGATTGAAAGCTACTCGCCAGCCGCACCAGCTGAGCGGCCGGGCGGGCGTGAAGACCGAGGGAATTGATCACCATCACGGTCCGTTCGATCACCCGAGCCCCCAGTGCCAGAGCAATGCCCCCGCGCCCACCAGCAGGGTGAGCGAGAGCGGCGACACGCCGGGCAGCGCCTTGCGCCGCAGCAACACCACCGCCAGCAACAGCCCTATCACGCCCACCGTAGCTTCGAGCGAGACGGCATCGAGGTAGCGGCGAGCCACCAGCGGGATGGCCAGGGCCCCCGCAAAGGCGGCGGCTTCCTCCGCCAGCACGCTGGCCCGGGGCAAGGGTGACTGGGCCAGGGCGTGGCCGACCTTCGCCCCGTGCTCCCAGCCGAGCGACAGAAGCCAGGGGGCCAGCGCCAGCCGCACCGCGTTGTGCAGCAGGACGAATCCCAGCACCGGCCATGGTCCGCCCCCCAGG
>DASWKS010000544.1:0-3126 GCA_036396495.1 Gemmatimonadales bacterium | reverse complement strand
TTCATCCGGTGGGCCATCTCCACCCGCTCCAGCGCGGCCTGCACCCGCTTCTGGCGTTCCGCGGAGGGCATGCCGCGGTAGGTGAGGGGCAGCTCCACGTTCTCGTAGACCGTAAGGTCGCCGATCAGATTGAAGGCCTGGAAGATGAATCCGATCTGCCGGTTGCGAACCCGGGCCCGCTCCGCCGCGTTGAGGCCCGCCACCGGCTGTCCCGCCAGGGTGTAGGTCCCCGAGGTCGGTGTATCCAGGAGACCCAGCAGCGAGAGCATCGTGGTCTTGCCGCAGCCGGACGGACCGGACACCGCGACGAACTCACCCTGCGCGATCTGCAGGTGGACGTCGGAGAGCGCGTGGGTCTCCAGCTCCTCGGTGTAGTAAACCTTGGTAATGCCTTCCAGTGTGATCAATCCGGGATCGCCGCTCATCGGGGTCTCCTGTATTGGTCGCGAATCGCGAGTCGCGAGCCGCGAAAGGGTTCGTCGCGCCACGAGTCGGCGGGACTCGTGACTCGTGACTCGCGACTTATTTCAGCCGGACGCGTTCCACGTTTTCGTATCGGGACATGTCGCTCAGGATGATGATGTCACCCGGTTCCAGTCCGCCCAGGATCTCCACGTCGCGGACCGACAGCCGGCCGACCCGCACCTGGACCCGGATCGCCTCGCCGCGGTCGGGCGTCAGCTTGAAGAGCGTGATGGTGCTCCGCTCCTGCGCGTACGCCGGCCGGCCCACACTCAGCACGTCTGGCAACCGCTCGAGCTCGATCACCCCGTCGACGCTCAGATCCGGCCGGGCCCCCGCCGGCAGCTCGCCGTCGATCGCCACGTCGACGGTGATGGTGCCGTTGGTAATGGACGGATCCACCCGTACGACGTGGCCCTTCACCTTTCCGTTTCGCGTATCGATCTCGGCCACCTGGCCGATGGCGAGGTCGCGCGCCTGGGTCTCGGGGATCCGGAGCACGGCCTTGAGGTCGATCGGGGTAGGGATCACCCGGGCCAGGAGCGCGCCCGGTTGAGCGTACTGCCCGATCTCCAACGGAACCTCCTGGAGAATGCCGGTCGTGCCCGCCCGCACCACCATCGAGGCCCGGAGCTGATGCTGGAAGTCCGAAATCGACTGGAGCCGCTTGACCTGGGATTGCTGGGCCGTGATCTGCTCGTCGATGGTGCTCCGGAGCAGCTCCAGGCGCTGCTCTTCATGGGCCAGCCGTTGTTCCAGCGACCGGGCCCGATCCGCCGCCTGCTTCTGATCCAGAGGGATGATCAGCCCCTTCTTCAGCAGCTCCTCACCCGCCTCGGCCCGGCGCTTGGCATCGAGAAACTGCTGCCGGATGTCCTCCACCGAGCTCGCCTGGCTGAGATACCCGGTTCTGAGGTTGGTCCGGAGTGAGACCAGGGCCGCCTCTGCATCGGCCAGCTGGCGGTCGGCATTCAGGACCTGGATCTCCACGTCCGGATTGGTCAGCTCCAGGATCACGGTCTCGGAGGTGACCTCGGCTGGCGGACGCAGGTGCCGCTTCTCTACCCGGCCCGCCGTCACGGCGGTGATGAACCGGATCTGCTCCGGCGTCAGGCTGCCGGGACCGCGCACTTCTCGCACCATGGGACCACGAACCACCGAATCGGTATAGAGCGTGCCGGCATCGACCGAGGGAGCGGCAGGCTTGAGCTGGCCCAGCAGCACCGTCACCACGGCCACAGCCAGCACGCCGGCGCCGATGATCACCGGCTTCTTGATCGACTTGGGCTTCTCGCGCCTGATATCCATATCAGGCGGACGGGCGGACGGGCGGACGGGCGGACGGTTTCAGCATGCCTTACCTCTATGGGAATTCCGTGCCGCCTTTCCTCCGGTGGTCTTGCCTTGTAACCTGAAGCCATCACAGCACTTCCACTTTACGACTCAGGAGCTTGTTCTGCCGTTATTCCCAGATTCGGGAAAACCGGTGTTCGAGATAGGGAAAGGAAAGGGCGGTCCCGCAGAACCGCCCGTCAGTCCGTCAGTCCGTCAGTCCGTCCCTCCTATCGCTGCCACTCCCCAATCGACCGGGCGGGCTTCTGACACGAAGGCCAGGTGGGGGCCGCATTCGGGTTCTGCCGGCCGGGGCCCATGATCCGCCGTTCGCGCGGCAACTTGTCCGGTTCCTCCGACGCGAGGTACACCAGCATCGCCGTCAGCACCACGTTGTTCTTGAGTTCATCGGGCACCACCTTGTCGTAGGTGTCCCGATTGGTATGCCAGGTGTAGGTCCCGTACTCCCAATTCAACGATCCCAGCCCCAGACCCGGGGCACCATGGCAGATAAATGAGGCGTTGTCCGACCCGCCGCCGGCTGGGTTGCCCGGCAGCTGCAGGTTGATGTTCCGGGTGATCTCCATCGGGAGGCGGGATAGCCACTTGGCAAGATACTGGCCGGCATTGGTGAGACCGGCGGCGCTGAAGTTCACCACTCGGCCGGTGCCGTTGTCCTGGTTGAAGAGGGCCTGCAGTCCCCGCACCACCTCGGGGTGATCCTCGGTGAAGGCGCGGGAGCCGATCAGACCCTGCTCTTCGCCGCTCCAATGCCCCACCAGAATGGTCCGCTTGGGATTGGGATACACCTGCCGGAGAATCCGCATCGCCTCCAGCATGGTGATGGTGCCGGTGCCATTGTCGGTGGCACCGCTGGACCCATCCCACGAATCGAAGTGGGCCGAGAGCATCACGAACTCGTCCGGGTTGGCGCTGCCCCGGACCTCGGCGATGGTGTTGAAGACCGGCACATTGTCGCCCTGAAACTCGGCGTCGGCCGTCACCCGCAGCACCGGGCCCTGGTTGTTCTCGGTGAGCCGGTAGACCAGTCCGTAGTCCTCGCAGCTCAGATCGATGGTGGGAATGGAACGGGTCCGGGCGTTGAAGATTTTGTTGACGCCCCAGCCCTGGGACCACAAGCTGGTGACCACGCCGCGCGCACCTGCGGCCTCGAGCCGAAGCGGTAGCGCCCGGGCGGTCTGGCCGGTTCGGGTCAGCCGCTGCTGCCATGCCTGATTGGCCAACCGACGCTCGTTCTGCAGGCTCTGCCAGGTCTCCGGCAGGGCATACGAGCGAAAGCTCGAGTCGGGACGGCAGGTCGGCTGGGGGAAA
>DASWKS010000543.1:0-1513 GCA_036396495.1 Gemmatimonadales bacterium | reverse complement strand
ATCCCGTGGGCCGTGGACTGCATCGCCGATTGGATGGCGGAGACTGGAGGCCTGTGGGCCAGCTGAACCGGGAATCCGGTGTCGTGGTACTCATCTCGGCGGACGCCGAGTGGCGCGCGGTACGCTCATTGTATCCCGATGCGACGGTGTGCATGTCACCCATGGGTGAGTGGTTCGAATCCGGATGGGACTCGCCCGGAAATGGGTTCGCTACGAGAAAACCCGGATCCAGCCGGGTACGGTTCTTCCACGGCGGCTGGGGGAAGATCGCTGCGGCGGCTTCCACCCAGTACGTGATCGACCGCTGGAAGCCAAATCTTTTGATCAATCTCGGCACCTGCGGCGGCTTCGAAGGGGAGATCGAACGGGGGACCGTCATCCTGGTCGAGCGGGCAATCGTCTACGACATCTACGAGCAGATGGGCGACTCCGCCGAACACCTGGCTCATTACAGTACCTGCATCGACCTGTCCTGGTTGGGTGAAGATATCCCAGGCGGAGTGCGGCGGGCGCTGCTGGTCTCCGGCGACCGGGACTTGTTCCCGGCCGATATCCCTGGCCTGAAAGCTCGCTTTGGAGCCATCGCCGGGGATTGGGAATCCGGTGCGATCGCTTACGTGGCAGCGTGCAACGAGGTTCGCTGCCTGATCTTGAGGGGAGTCACCGACCTGGTCGGGGAGCAGGGTGGCGAGGCCTACGGGGACCCGGAGTTTTTCGCCGGCGCTGCCGAGGAAGTCATGGCCCGGCTGGTGGCAGCCCTGCCCGAGTGGCTGGCTCGGGTCATCTAGGAGAAAACGATGCAGCCGATCCTCACGGTCGATCTCAGCACCGAGAAAACCGGGCACCTAAATATCCCCAGACAGTGGGAGCAAGACTACCTGGGTGGGGCCTCCCTTGCGGCGCGAATCTTATACGATCGCTTGGTGCCTTGCCTGGACCCGTTGGCGCCCGAAGCGCCGCTGCTCTTCTTCACCGGGCCACTTACCGGGACTGCCGGCCCGGCCGTCGGTCGCTTCGTCGTCTGCGGGCGCTCGCCTGCGACCGGGCTATGGGGCGAATCGAACTGTGGCGGGTTCTGGGGCCCGGAGCTGCGCATGGCCGGGTTCGACGGCCTGCTGGTGACCGGCAGGGCTCCGGAGCCCGTTTACCTGTGGATCCAGGAAGGACAGGTGGAGCTGCGCCCGGCAGACCTTTTCTGGGGCCTGGACACGTACCAGGCCCAATCCGCCATCCAGGCCGAACTGGGTGTGAGGACTGCCCGGGTGGCGACTATTGGGCGGGCCGGCGAGGCGCTGATCCCCTTCGCTTTGATCTTGTGCGACCACGGCCGGGTGGCGGGGCGGACGGGGATGGGCGCGGTCATGGGCTCCAAGAACCTGAAAGCGGTGGCCGTAAAAGGCCGGGGCAAGGTGCCGGTTGTAGACCCGCAACGGTACGCGCCGCTGCGCGCCGATTCGAACCGTACCTTGAGGGCCGAACCGGTTTCCCGGGTGCTGCACGACCTGGGGTCCGG
>DASWKS010000542.1:0-8264 GCA_036396495.1 Gemmatimonadales bacterium | reverse complement strand
CCGGCGCTACGGCGGTCGAAGGCGGTCGAAGGCGGTCGAAGGGGGTCGAAGCGGGTTCCCCGCCCCGCCCTGACGGCGGCACAGTGGGGCGTTCCCGCAGCTCTCGCTCCAGGGTCTCACGCGAGACACCGACTCGCTCGGCTACCCGGCCAATGTAGAGATCGCGCACCATTGCGTCGCTGGCGGCGCGGAGGGTGGGGAGAATCCGGTCCAACGCGTCCCGCCGCTTGGACACGTCCTCGAACCAGCCATGCTGCTCCAGCAGAAGCAGCTTGCGCTCCAACACGTCCATCGCGTCGCGCAGCAGCGGCTGCAAGGCGGCGGCGCCACCCTTCTGCACCAGCGTATCGGGATCTTCGCCCGGAGGCATCGAAGCCACCCGGACTCGGATGCCATGCCGCAGCAGCTCGTCGCCGGTCCGGAAGGTGGCCCGCAGTCCGGCCCGGTCGCTGTCGAAGAGCAGGATGGCGGTCTTGGCGAAGCGTCGCAGCACCTGGGCCTGGCCCTCGGTCAGCGCCGTGCCGAGCGGCGCCACCACGTGTTCGATCCCGGCCAGAGTCAAACGAATCACGTCGAAGTATCCCTCGACCACGATCACGGTCTCTTCCTTACGGATCGCACCCTTGGCCAGATGCAGATGGTAGAGCTGCGATCCCTTGTGGAAGACCGGCGTCTCAGGCGAGTTCAGGTATTTGGGCTCCCCCGGTCCCAGCAGGCGGCCGCCGAAACCCACCACCCGTCCCCGCAGATCGTGGATCGGAAAGAGCAGCCGGCCGCGGAAGCGCGCCGCCACCGATCCGTCGTCCCGCTGGTGGACCAGCCCCGCCTCCAGCAGCACCGGCTGGTCGATCCCGAGCTTCCGCATCTCGTCCAGAAAGGCGTTGCCGCGCGGCGCGTGGCCCAGACCCAGCTCACCGGCCTGTTCCAGCGTGACCAGGCGGGATCCGAGGTACAGCCGCGCCGGCTCTGCCTCGGCGCTCTCCATCAGTTGCCGGGCGAAGAACTCCTGGGCCACCGCCACCGCGCCGAACAGTGGCTCACGCGGATCGGGGCCCTGGCGCGGTCCGTTTTCGGGGATCACCACACCCACCCGCCGAGCCACTTCCCGCACCGCGGTCGGGTAGTCCATCCCGAAATGCTTCCGGAACCAGGTGAAGACGTCGCCGCCTTCATGGCACACGAAGCAGTAGTAGAGTCCCTTCTTGGGAATCACGGCGAAGTTGCGACCCTTGCCGCCGTGGAAGGGACAGGGCCCGCGGTAGTCCGTGCCGGTGCGCTTGAGGGCGACGGTCTCTCCGACGATCCCGACCAGATCCGCGCCGTCGCGGACCTGCTCGATGATCTCGTCGGGGATCATGCTCATCGGCGGAACTCCGCGATGGTGGCGCCGGCGCCGCCCTGATTGGTGGGGGCGAGGGCGAAACGGGCCACCCGCCGGTCCTGCTTGAGCAGCTCGTGAACCTTGGCGCGCACCGCGCCGGTGCCCTTGCCATGGATGATGCGTAGGAACGGATGATCGGCCAGCACCGCGCCATCGATCGCCGAGACGGTGGCGGCCTCAGCGGTGTCGACGCTGAACCCACGCAGGTCGATCTCGAAAGGGGCGTCGACCGACGGACCGACGGACGGACGGACGGACGGACTGGACGGACGGCCCGCCTTCTCCTCGGCCAGGACTTCCACCACACTGTCCTCCGGCACGACCATTCGCACGTTTCCAGCGGTGACCACCAGCTTGCCATCATCCCGAACCGAAGCCACCTGACACAAAGTCCCGGTACCCAGCCTTACTCGCCTGCCGGCCGAGATTCGCTGTCCGTCGGTCCGTCCGCCCGTCTGTTCGCCTGTCCGTCCGGCCGTCCGGCCGTCCGGCCGCGGCGCCATTTCCGCCACCGCAGCTTCCAGCGCCCGTCGGGCCTCCCTGGCCTCCTCCGCGCTGCGCGCCTCTTCGCCCCGCGCGATGGCGGCCTCGACCCGCTTCCGCGCCTCCAGCAGGTATTCCCGGGCCTGCGAGCGGGCTCGCGAGTCGGCGTCGCGCTCGTGGCGGCGCACTGCCTTCTCCCGGGCCTCGACGTCGGTCAGCCTGGCGCTGAGTTCGGTCGCACGCTGGGCAGTCTGCTCCAGCTCGAGCGACAGCTCGGACTCGCGGCTCCGCAGTACCTGGTCGCGCCGTTCCACCTCGTGCAGCAGGGCGTCGAGCGCCCGCTCGCCCTCCGGCACCTGGGACTGGGCCCGCGAGACTACCTCGGGATCCACGCCCAGACGCCGCGCGATCGCGAGCCCGTAGGACCGGCCCGGAACGCCCTTTTGAAAACGATAAGTGGGCGAGAGGGTCGCGGCATCGAACTCCATGGAGCCGTTCACCACGCCCCTTTGCTGGGACGCGAGGGTCTTGAGCGCGCCCAGATGAGTCGTCGCCAGGGTCAGGGTGCGGCGTTGGTGCAGGGTCTCCAAGGAGGCCCACGCGAGCGCCGCACCCTCGGCCGGATCGGTCCCACTGCCCACCTCATCCAGCAGCACCAGGGTGCCGTCGTCGGCCACGTCGAGGACCTGGCGCAGGATCGCCACATGGGCGCTGAAGGTGGAGAGGTTGGCCGCGATCGACTGATGATCGCCGATGTCCGCCAGCATCCGGGTGAATACCGGAAACACACTGCCGGTCCCCACCGGCGGGACGATCCCTGACTGCAGCATTGCCGCAGCCAGCCCCACGGTCTTGAGCAGCACCGTCTTGCCGCCGGCGTTGGGGCCACTGACCAGCAGCGTGCGTTCGCCGGGCTGGAGGTCCAGATCGAATGGGACTGTGGTGGCGGCCTGGGCCAGCAGCACCGGGTGACGCGCCTGGCGCAGCACCAGCAGCGTGCCCACTTCGCCGAGCGCGGGCACTTCGGCCCCGCTGGCCCGGGCATAGCGGGCCCTGGCCTGCAGGTCATCGGCGGCGACGCACATCACGTGCGCCGCCCGGATGGTCTCGAGGTGGGGGCGCACCAGGTCGGTCAGCTCGCGCAGCACCTTGAGCACTTCGCGGGCCTCGTCGGCCAGCGCTTCGCGCAACGCGTTGCCCAGCTCGATCGCCTCGGCCGGCTCGATGAACAGGGTGCCCGCCGTGCCGGACTCGTCGTGCACGATTCCGGTCGGGCGGGCCCGCGAGTCGCGGCGGACCGGGATCACGTATCGCCCGTTCCGGACCGTCACCGAAGCGCCTTGCGGCACAGCCTGAGCGTCGGCAGACCGCAGCATGGCCTCGAGCTTCCGGATCAGCTTGTCCCGCGCAGCTTGCACCGCCCGCCTGGCGTGGGCCAGCCCGGAGCTGGCGTTGTCCCGCAACTCACCGTCGTCTTCCAGGGCCTGCTCCAGACGTTGCTCGATGGCCTTGCCGGGGACCTCGACGGCCAGGGCGCCGATCGCGGGCGCTCGCGGGGCCACGCGGCCCAGCTCCCGCGCCACCAGCCGCGCCGTCGTCATGGTCCGGCGCAGGACCACCAGGTCGGGCCCTTCCAGAACGCTGCCCGTGATCCGGAGCCGCTCCAGCGACGAGCCCAGTTCGGGAACCGCCGGGATATCGAAGCCTTCGGGATGACGCAGCAAGCCCAGAGCCTCGGCGATGAGACCCAGGTCGGCCCGGATCCGATCGGGATCGGCCCCCGGCCGGCGGGCCAGGACGGAGGCCGCGCCCAATGGTCCGGCGGCATGGCCGGCGACCAGATCCAACGCGGTGGTGAATTCGAGGGTGGCGAGGGTGGCGGGAGCTGCCACCCCCTCAAAAGGGGACGGGGTGCCGGCGCTCTGGTTCTGCGCCAGCACCCCGTCGGTCGGTTGCCCGGTGGTCGGGCTCACCCCTTCACCCCCATGGGCGGAGCGATCGGGAGGAGGGACCAGAGGTCATGCAAGGTCACGCGTGCTGTACCCGATGAAAGCGCCGATTCTTCCGCTGGGCGGCGTTCATCTTGCGCTTGCGCTTCTCGCTGGGTTTCTCGTAGTGACGATGTTTCCGCAGATCAGAGAGGATTCCCGCCTTCTCACACTTCTTCTTGAAGCGCTTGAGGGCACGCTCAAAGCTCTCGTCATCGTGAATGACGACTTCCGGCATTGCGACTTATCACCCCTCTCCGGCCCGACGGGGTCGGGCGAAACCAAGACAGACTAGTAACTTAGCGGCTTCGAGGGTGGGGTCAAGCTGAGGCTTCGCGCCGGATCAGCCCGGCGGCCAGGCCATCCGCCGACCGCCCAGCACGTGCACATGCAAGTGCTCGACCGATTGACCCCCATCGCGCCCCTGGTTCACCACCAATCGGTAGCCCGAATCCGCGATGCCCTGCTCGCGCGCCACCTGGATCGCGAGCGACATCACCTGGCTCCAGACGATCCGGTCCAGGGCGGTGACCGCATTGGCTCCACTCAGATGGCGGGTGGGAATAACCAGCAAATGGACCGGTGCCTGAGGGTTGAGATCGTAAAAGGCCAGAACCCCGTCGCCCTTTGCGGCCAGCTTCGCCGGAATTTCGCCGGAGCCGATCCGGCAGAAGATGCAGTCGGTCATGAGGGTCTCGAGTCGCGGGACGCGACGGCGTCGGTCGTTCTGCTGCAGCTATCGAGCGAGCCCGGCCAGCACCGCCGCCGCGAGCGCGGCGGTTTCGTACCGAAGTGTATGCGCACTCAACCGCACCCGCATCCAGCCTTCATCCACCAGGAGTTGGCGTTCCGCCGGGCTGAACCCTCCCTCGGGTCCCACCACTATCCAGACCGGATCGGCGGGGGGCGGCGGAGCGGGCGGCAAACCCTCGGCATCGGCCAACCAACGGGTTCCATTTCGGTACCGGCCTGCCAGCTCCGCCAGGGAGAGCGGCTGATGGACCAGGGGGACCCAGGCGGCCCCGGACTGCTTGATGGCTTCCAGGGCGCGGCGCTGCAGCTTTTCGATATGGTCGCCGCGCACCCGCGAGCCGACACCCGCGGTATGCTCGGTCTCGAGCGGGATCAGATCGGTGACCCCCAGTTCGCCGGCCTTTTCGACCAGCCAGGCGAACCGTTCCCGGTCGCCCGCGCCAACCGCCAGCCCCAGGCTCGGGGGGGCCGGCCGCTGCTCGACAGTGTGAATCAGCACCCGGCCGGCGCTCGGCTCGCCCACCACGTGGCCGGTCGCGAGATTTCCCCCGCCGTCCACCAGCCTGACCAGCTCGCCGGGACGGCTCCGGCGGACCCGGAGGTGGTGGCTTTCCTCCGGTGCCAGCACCACCTCCCGACCGGGGGCGAGTGATCCCGGGGCCGCCAACAGCGTGATCACGACCGCCGGGCGGCCACGGCCCACCAGCCATCGTCGATCGCTTCGTCAAAGCTCTTCAGGCCGCTCCGCTCCAGCTCGGGACGGAACAACTCCGTCTCGGTGCGCTGCATGCCCGAGAAGATGGCGATGCCGTCGGGGGCGAGCGCGGCCCGGATCACCGGCAGCAGAGCGATGTTGGGCCCCCGCAGGATGTTGGACAGGATCAGATCGGCCGGCGCGCATAACGGGGCCAGTTTGGCGGCGTCGCCTTCCAGGAACTCCACCCGGCCGGTGACGTCGTTGCGTTCGGCATTGCGGACCGCGACGGGAATGGCTTCCGAATCGATCTCGATACCGAAGGCGTGCCCAGCGCCGAGCTTCGCGGCCGCGATGGCCAGGATGCCGCTGCCTGAGCCCAGGTCGACGACACTCTGGCCGGGCCGGAGCAGGCGTTCCAGCAGGGTCAGCGTCGCCCGGGTGGATCCGTGCTCCCCGCTCCCGAAGGCGGATTCCGGATCGAGGGTGAGAACGACTTCCGAGTCCGCCGGCGGAGCAATCCAGCTGGGGACCAGGGTCAGGCGGCCCAGTTGTCTGGGGCCCAGTCCCTCCCGCCACCGGGTGGTCCAATCGATCGATTCCAGCGGCCGGAGCCAGACCCGCACCTCGGCGGCGAACAATGCGTGCAGCCGAGTCTCGAGCGCGCGGGCTTCGGGCTCGGTGAGGGCAAACCCCACCAGCAGACCGTCGGGGCGCTCCTCCACGGTGTTGCCGCTTTCACCCACCAGCCAGGCCGCTATTCGCTCACGGTCACCCGGGGCCGCGCGGACGTCCACGGCCCACCAGCTCATGCGCCCAGGGCTTCCTTGAGCTTGCTCCAGAATCCGGCGCCGCGCCGGGGCGGCTCACCTTCCAGCTTGCGCAACTCCAGCAGCAGGCGACGCTGTTCCTCGCTCAACTGCTCGGGAGTCCACACGTGGACCCGCACGTGCAGGTCGCCGTTGCCGCTCCGGCCCAGGCGCGGCAGTCCCTTCCCCTTGAGCTTGAGCATCGTACCCGACTGGGTCCCGGCCGGGAGCTGGAGCCGCTCTTCACCCCAGGGTGTGGGGATGGTGACGCCGTCGCCTAACGCCGCCTGCGAGAAGGACACCGGCAGATCGAAGATCAGATCTTCGCCTTGCCGCTCGAACCGCTCGTCGTCCTTGACCTCCAGCATGACGATCAGGTCGCCCGGCGGTCCGTTGCGCGGGCCGGCCGTCCCCTGTCCCCGGAGCGTGATGTAGTTGTTGCTCGACACCCCGGGCGGAATCTCGACCTGGACCGCGCGTTCGCCCTTGACCCGGCCGTCGCCCCGGCAGAGCTCGCAGGGCGACTGGATGATCGACCCCTCGCCGGCACAGGTGGGACAGGGTGAGACCGATACGAACTGGCCGAACATGCTGCGGGTGGCCCGGCGCACCTCGCCGCTGCCGTTGCAGGTGCCACAGGGCACCGGCCGGGTACCCTGGGCCGATCCCGACCCGCCGCAGCGCTCGCACTGCACCAGAGTGCGCAGCTTGATGGTGCGATTTGCCCCCGACGCGACGTCCGCCAGTCCCAGCCGCAGCGTCACCCGGATGTCCTGACCGCGCCGGGCCTCGGTGGGGGAGCGGCCGCCGCCGAAAAGGCTCTCGAACCCGCCTAGACCGCCGAAATCGCGCATGAAGAGGTTGAGCGCTTCGGCCAGATCCACATGGTGAAATCCGGCAGCGCCGGCCCCGCTCAACCCGGCATGGCCGTAGCGATCGTAGGTGGCGCGGGTGTTGGGATCGCTCAGGACCTCGTAGGCCTCGGCGATCTCCTTGAACCGCTCCTCAGCGTCGCTCGCCCCGTTCTTGTCGGGATGGTACTGCATGGCGAGCTTGCGGTAGGCCCGCTTGAGTTCGTCGTCCGAGGCGGTGCGCGCGACGCTCAGGATGTCGTAGTAATCCCTCACGTGATCAGCCCCTCCACCAGCCGACTGGTATGCTGGACCAGGCCGATGATCTTGTCGTACGGCATCCGGGTGGGACCGATCACGCCGATGACCCCGGTCAAGTCACCCAACCGATAGGATGACGTTACCAGTGTGAAGTCCGCCAGCCGGGCATCGTCGTGCTCCGAACCGATGGTGATGGAAAGGCCCGCGTGCTGGCGGGTGTCCAGCGCTTCCCGCAACACGTCGCGCCGGCCGGTGAGACTCAAGAGGCCGCGCATCTTCTCATTGGAGGCGAATTCGGGCTGGCCCGCCAGCAGTTCGGCGCTCCCCAGGACCACCCCTTCGGGTGGCACCGAGAGATCGAAGATCTCATCGCCCTCCGCCAGAAAGATGTTCAGCAGCTCGCCCCCCTGAGCCAGCCCGTCCACGTCCCGCAACCGCTCTCCCAGGGAGGCGCGGATGTCCCGCAGCGTGAGCCCGGCCAGCCGCTCGTTGAGAATCCGGGTCACGTGCTCGACGGTGGCGGCAGCAACGCTGGCGGGAATCTGAACGAAGATGGTCCGGACCGCGCCGCTTCTCAGATGGAAGACCAGGAGCAGCCGCTCCGACGCCACGTGCACCAGATCGAGCCGTTCCAGCACCACGGCGTCGAGCCGGGGCGCCGCAGCCACACCCAACTCGTGGGTCAGCACACCGAGGACCTGGGCGGCGCGGCGCAGAATCTCCTCGATCGCATTGCGGTCGGGGCCCAGCTCCCGGCGAATGGTTTCCCGCTCGTGGTCGCTGGGCGAGGCGAACCGGGTGAGGTCGTTCACGTAACGACGGTAGGCCTGATCGGTCGGAATCCGGCCGGCGGACGTATGGGTATGGTACAGGAATCCCTTGGCCTCGAGGTCGCTCATGATGGAGCGGATCGAGGCAGACGAGAGGCCCAGTGGGTAACGCCGGGCAATGGTCTGACTCCCGGCGGGCTCCGCCGTCTCGATATACGTATGAATGACCGCCTCGAGCACGCGTCGCTCGCGTTCGGTCAGGGCGTCGGCCGAC
>DASWKS010000541.1:0-11833 GCA_036396495.1 Gemmatimonadales bacterium | reverse complement strand
GGGGAGCAGGAAGCCGAGCAAGGCGGGAGGATGCGAGTCTACGTCGGTCTCCCCCTCCCTGCTCCCTGCTCCCTGCTCCCCGCTCCCTGCTCCCCGCTCCCAGTAGTTTAGGCCCAGCTTCGCCACCCGACGATCCCCCACCACGCCAGGTAGCCCGCGGCCACCAGGTTCAGCACTGAGACGATCAGTCCCAGTCGTCGGGCGAAGCGACCGGCCTCGGCTGGCTTTGCCCGACGGGCCGACACGAATCCCGCGAGCGCCGCTGCGGGGAAGACCAGTGTGGCGATGAACAGGCCCCATGACCAGCGGGTCGGTACGCCGAGCTGGCCCAGCAGGTCTTCGCTGATCGCCACGAACATCAGCACGAAGGCGACCACCGAGAGGGTGGCCAGCAGCGGCCAGAGCCGCGGTCCCATCCGCTTCACGGTCTTGAGCCGGCCCAGCAGTCTTCGGGGGATCCAGATCAGGGCGAAGACCAGGGTCAGCACCATGCCGAGGATCCAGGCGACGGTCAGGCCGATCTCGAGCAGGGCGGTCACAGTGGAGATCCGGTGGTACTCGGCCGGCAACAAGTAACCCACTCGCTCGATGCCGGCCTCGCGGCCGTCTTCGGGATTGCTGGTAAGGGCGAGCGTCGCCACCGGCTCGTCGCTACCGCGGAACTTGAGCCCGGACACCGGGAGATACGTCTTGCTGTCGCCCAGGATCGGGTTCATGACCAGGCTGCTGTCGCTCACGGTGACCCGGGTCAAGAGCACCAGCCGCTCGAGGAAGTAGGTGAACTGGGACCGGGGATTGTCAGGACGGTACCAGCCGCCCCGGGTCCGGGCCTCGGAGGGCATGGGCGCCGGCGGGGGCCCTTCCGGCCGGCTCTCGCCCCGGGTGAGGAAGCGGCGGACCAGCAGATCGATCTCCTGCACCGCCGCGCCGTTCCCCGAGGTGATCATGAAGGCGAAGCCCAGGCCGGTCTGCGGCCGATATGCCATCATGGTGATTCCGCCTTCCACGCCGCCATCGTGGCCCATCCAGACAAAACCGCTGTCGACATAGGTGGCGAGGTGGAGACCGTAGCCGACCGGCAGATCGGCCTTGGCCGTTCCGGAGCTGCGGGGCCGTTCCATGGCTTCGATGGCGGTGGCGGGCAGGATCTGCCGTCCGTTCACCGCCCCCCGGTTGAGCAGGAACCGGACGTACGCGGCCATGTCGATCGGAGACGCGTTGATCGAACCGGCGGGACGCTGGAGCACGTGCCAGTAGTCGTGAGGTGTTTCACCGTCACTGTGATAGAGGGTGACCATCCGGTCGCGCAGGGCCGGGTCGCGCAGGTAGGTAGCGGTCGGCATTCCGATCGGCGTAAAGAGCCAGTCCCGGACCAGCTCCTCGACCGTCTTACCTTCGATCTTTTCCGCGATGTAGGCCGCGACCGGCGGCCCCGAATTGCAGTACGACACCCGAGTCCCCGGACGCCAGCGCGACGTGCGGGTGCGGGGGGTGTAGTCCAATCCCTGTCTGAGCGTAAGCGGAGTCGAGTCGTTGTTAGCGTAGTCCCGGAGGGCCAAATCGTCCCAGCCGGTGGTGTGCTCGAGGAGGTGGACGATCCGGATAGGGTCGGTCGATTCCCACCGGTTCTCGAACTGGATTTCGGGAGCGTACTGCGAAATCGGATCGTCCAGCTTGAGTTTTCCCCGCTGCTCCAGCAGGACCATCAGCAGCGCGACAAATGCCTTCGAGGTCGATCCGATCCGGTAGAGACTCTCCGCGTTGGCGGCCTTCCCGCCGGCGACATCGGCCTTCCCCAATCCCGCCACCCAGAGCGTGCTGTCGCGGTGCACCAGCGCGATCCCCACCGACGGCACCTTATGCTTCGCCATCACGCTTTCGATCCGGCCCTGAAGCTCGGCGAGGGTCACGGGCGGGGGAAGGGAGTCTCGCGGAGCATCCTGTGCTGGAGCAGGACTGGCCAGGAGAAGGGAGAAGAGGAAAGAGAGGAGTAACCGGTCGTCGGTCCGTCGGCCCGTCGGTCCCTCAGCGAAACGTCGCAATCTCATTGAGGCCCTTCCTGGTGATATCCGGTACCTGAGCGTCAGCCGCAGGGTATCCCGTGACCAGCAGCAAGAACGGTTTCTCGTGGGCCGGGCGCTCCAGCACCACATTGAGAAACCCCATTGGGCTCGGAGTATGGGTCAGGCAGACCAGACCGGTATGATGCAGGGCCGCGATCAGCAGACCGGTCGCGATGCCGACCGATTCCTGGACGTAGTAGTGGGAGAGCCGAGCCCCCGAGGGAGCCACGCCGTAGCGCTCGGCGAAGACCGCGATGAGCCAGGGAGCCGTTTCCAGATATGGCTTGTGCTCGTCGGTGCCCAGAGGGGCCAGGGCCTCGAGCCAATCGGCCGGGGCCCGCCCGTGGTAGAAATCGCGCTCCTCCCGCTCAGCCGCCTGCCGGATCTCGCGCTTCACGGCGGGATCCTGGATCACCACGAAATGCCAGGGCTGCAGGTTGGCGCCGCTCGGTGCGGTCCCCGCGGCCAGCAGGCACTGCTCGATGAGCTGACGGGGGACCGGCCGCTCGGAGAATTGCCGTACCGTGCGACGCCGAGCGATCTCCTGATAGAACCGGGCCGCCCGGAGGGTCATCTCGTCGGGGGAGTATTCCTGCCAGGTTGTGAGGGGGACGAACCTGGGCTCGGCCATTATCGGTTATTCGTCGAAGATGGTCGAAGATGGTCGAAGGCAGTCGAAGACGGTAGTTGCGGAGACACCCTTCGACCGTCTTCGACTCTCTTCGACCCGGCCGGCGCGCTAGCGCCGGCGAATAGTTACCCCCCCATTGGTCGTTGCGACGCTGATGAGCGGGCCGCCGTCGCCCAGTTTGGTGGAAATGCGCTTGTGAATCCGGCCCTGGAGTGTCACCGGGAACTCGAAGTCCATACCGCCGTTGGTGGTGGAGGCCTCGAGATCGGCGTTGAACCCCTCGGGTACCGTCAACCGCACGCCGCCGTTGGTGGTCCGGGCCCGGAGGCCTTCGCCATCCCAACGCCGGCCTTGGAGCGTCACGTCGATCCCGCCGTTGGTCGTCTCGGCGTTCACGTCCCCGCCCACCGAGGCCAGGTGAATCCCACCGTTGGTGGTTTCCAGATCGAGTCGGCCGGAGATGCCTTCGACCGTGAGTCCGCCATTGGTGGAGGCGAGGCGCAGGTCGGTGCGGCTCGGCGCCCAGATGTCGTAACTCACGTACCAGCCCCGGCGGCCGCGGGTCTCGGGGCCGGTGGACCGGATCTCCCGTTCGCCGGCGTCGACCTTCACCTCGCCGGCCAGCGCTTTGGCCTCTTCCTCAGTCCGGGCCCAGGCGGCGACCCGGGCCACGACCTTCACCTCATTGCGGTCCCAGGCGTAGACCCGGATGCCGCCGTTGGGCTGGGCGTCGACCCGGAGCGAGCCGGTGGCGCGGAGCGTGGATTCCCGGACTTCGCAGTAGCTCTCGCTCCGGCTGTTGCCCACGTCGCAGTCGCGGGCCCATTCCTGGGCCGATTCCTGCGCGGCCAGGGGGGCGGCGAGGGCTAGTGCGGCCAGGAGTGCGGGGGTGTTTCGGGTGTGGAACACGGGACCTTCCTCTTGGGGATCGTCGAATTAGACGGGGGGAGCGTCGAGAAGGTTGCAGCGGGGAACAACTGCATCATCTCCTGCCCCGTCGGCTCCAGATCACGATCAAACCGCACGACACGTCTCGAGCGCCGGCGGCGATCTCCACCGGGATTGTGGCGGACCCGGCGTAGACCTCAATGCCTCCGACTGCAGCCGGAGGTAGCAGGTCGAGGCTGGTGCCGGCTGGGAGGAGCTGCCCGTCGAGCGCCACCCGCATGGGGCACGGAGCCACAACCATCGTCCCGCCCAGCGGTACCAGCTTCAGACCCCGGGTGGAGTAGGCTTGAGGTACTCCGAGGCTATCGGCCACGCGCAGGACGGGAAGCCGGCGAAGCAGGTCGCTGACGGCGATCGGCGCCGCACGATCGATTTCCGCCTCCGTCAGGTAGAAACCACCGCCACTAGCCCGCCGACGTTCGAAATCGGCGAGTGCGCCCCCGAAGCCGGGCAGGGCCTCCACCCTGACCGGGTCCAACCGCTGAACCAGCGACTTCAACTCAACGACCAGCCCGGAAGTCTTTCCTTCCACGATGTTCGCGTTGGCGAAGTACGGTCGGTACCCAATCGCTCGAACCATGAACCGCTGGAAACCAGCGGCCACGTCGAATTCGAACCCGCCATCGACCCCAGACCTTGTCCTTTCATTTGTGGTTACAGCGACTATTTCCGCGGAGGCCACCGGGATTCCACGGTCGTCCGTCACCAACCCCCGAAGTCGCCCAACCGAAGCAGGCTGAGCTCTGAGGGCGGCAGCAGAAACCAGGAGGAGCACAGTAGAAACAACGGTGCGCAAGGTTGACAACCCCGACGTTCGGGGATCAGTAGATATGGTGCAGTGGAAGTCGGACCGCCAGAGTCTGACTAGAGCCGGAACAGGTAGCTCGCCTTGAGGAAGAACCCGTCGGCCCGCCGTTCCACCTCGTCGAACCGGAAGCGACGGTCTTCGGCGTAGGTGCCGCCGTACCCCAGGAAGAACACCGTGCCGGGAAGCGGCTGATAGGAGAACAGAAAGTCGGCCCGCAGGTCGTTCACTTCCTTGGCCAGCGCCAGGCTGCGCTTGTAGATCCCATCCACCGGGTCCCGGATCAGGATCGGATCGTTGGTGCGGCCGTCGTCCCGCAAATCATCATTGGACCGGGAGGCGTATTCCGCCACGGCTCGCAAGAACACCGCCCGGCTCACCTGATACTCCAGCCGCAACCGGGGAATGTGGGTCTCACCCACCACGGTGTGGTCGCTGCGGCGCTGGTACCACTGCTGGATGTAGCTCCCATCCAGCCGCAGCTGGTTGGTGGGACGGAGCTGCACCGTCGCGTTGACGATCCGGATGTTGGCGGGCGACCACTCGAAGAAGTTCTCGTCCCGGCCCAGGATGTAATTGACCCGGAACTGGAGCGGTCCAATGCGAGGCGACTCCGCCGTCATGCTCAGGTCCCGGTTCTGAATCGGCGGGGCGACTGGATAGGGCGCGATGGTGTCGACCACCACACCGCTCTGGTAGCGTTGGATGGCATAGTCGCGATACAGCGGAGCATCGTACCCGAACTGCTCCGCGATCCCGGTGACGCCCAGGAACCATCCTCCCCTGAGTCGGACATTGCCGACCAGAAAAAGCTGACGATCCTGGATCGGGCCCCCATGCACGAAGTCGGCATACTGCCATCGACCTCGCAGGTTGACCCCGAGCGTGGTCCGCTCGAAGGTCCCGCCCGGCCGGCCATAGAAGTTGAGCGCGTGGTTGAAGCCCAGCTGGACGATCCCCCGGCGGGAGATGAAGCCGGAGCTGGCGGTGAACTGGTCGCTGATGCCCTGGAAGGTGTAGCTCAACCCGAAGCGGCGCCCGTTCCGGGCCAGATCGGCCTGCCACAACGGAGCCCAGGTGGTGGAGCCGTCCCGGGTGGTGGCACTGCCCGCCAGCTGGCCGGCCAGCGTGATGCCGCCGAACACGGCCCGCGCGTCCGCCCCTACGACCCGGTTGGCGACGGCGTCTTCGGTCCGGTCGGTATAGATCAGCGCGGCTCGGGCGCTCTTGCCTAGATCGCGCTGGACCCGCACGACCGCGAAGAGCGGGGTGTCGTCGCCGCCGGCCGACAGCTCCCGGTCGTCCGCCGCCAACAGCAGCGCCAGGTTGGTGCCTCCGGTCTTGGCCGTCAGCTTGGTGGCCGCGATCGGCGCCACCACGCGTCGGGTGTAGATCAGGTTGTTAGGCGTGGTGAACTGCTCGATGCCTTCCAGAAAGAAGGGCCGCTTCTCGGGAAAGAACGTCGCCTGGCGGGGATCGGTCACCACCTGGCTGGCGTCGGCCTCCACTTGCGAGAAATCGGGGTTCACCGTGCCGTTGAGCGTGAGGTTGGAGGTGACGCCCCACCGGATATTGCCGCCCGGCTCCACCGCCCGGTCGTAGCCCCAGCCGCCCGGATCAGGCGCGCCGTTGGCGTGGGCCGTGATCACCGGGTTGATATCCATCACCAGGCCCCGCCGGAGCCCGGACAGACCCTGCAATGTCCCGGATTGCCCCAGAAACGTCGGGCTGGTACGCCGGGCCGGCACCCACGAGTCCTCGTGCCCGCTGGCGGTGACCCGGCGGATGACGTTGAGCCGCCAATCCTGCGGTTCGGCCGCCTGGTATTTGAGCGTCTTGAAGGGGATCCGGATCTCGACCTCATAGCCGAATTCAGTGAGGCGCCCCTTCGAGGCATAGACGAAATCGGGGCTCAGGTCGGTGCTCTCGCGCCCGCCCGAAGCGTCGCTACCGCTGCGGCGGGCACCCTCGGACAGCGCCCCATCCGACTGGACTCCGAGCGGGTTGACCCCGAACACCAGCGCCTGGCGGCCGTCGTTGTAGGTGTCGAGGAAGATCTCGATCAGGTCGTCGCCCGAGATCTTGTCCCGGTCAGCCAGCGTGGCCTTGATGGTGCCCGGAGGGGCGTGGGCCCGGATGCCGAAATGAATCGCGTGAGGCGAATACCACACCAGCACTTCCGTGTTGCGCTCGGCGGGCCGGCCATCAACCGGCGTGTACTGGGAGAAGCCGGTGAGCCGCGGCGCCTGCTGCCAGGCGCCCTCGTCCAGCACCCCGTCGACCGTGATCTCCAGCTCGAGGCGCGGCAGCGGCACCCGGGTCCGCCCCTCCACACCACGAAATTCGACCCCGGCCGTGTCGACCACGGCCAGGAACGCCAACGGAACGATCAGGGTCACCCGCGAATCACTTCTGGCCGGGACACTTTGTTTTCTCGAAGCGGACTTCCACGCTGGGCTGATCCAGCGTCGGGGGGGCTTCCAACCGGGCGATCAGCGAGCCGTCGGACGCCTTACGGTACATGACGAGTCCGGGAAACTTGGTGCCACCCCGTTCCCAGGACGCCACCTCGTCCGCCAACGTCTTGATCCGGAACGTGTCGGCCGGCTGGCCGTGGGGGCTCAGGATCAGATACACCGTGCTGTCGGTGCGCCGGATGTGGTTGAAATCGAAATTGGTGGGCTTCTCCTTGGTGAAATACTGGGTGAAGCCCAGGATCAGGCTGTCGTTGGGCTGGGACCAGAGCTCCTGCACCGTCTGGTCCTTGCCGGTCTGGGCCTGCCAGCACCCGGCCATGAATTCGAGCTTACGCAGGTTCTCGATCTTCTGGGCCGCGAGGGGGGCAGCGCCCGTCGCGAGAACCAGCAGGGCAACGATGGGTTTCTGCATGGTAGGACGATAGCGGATCAGGGCTCGCGAGTCACGAGTTCCGACGTGTCACTCAGTCCTCTGTCCTCAGTACCGGATTCAATCATCCAGCGTGGGCTGATACTCGACCTCGCCCCGCGGTTCCAGGTGTGGATGGGCGTTCAGAACCCGGGCGCAGGTGTTCCAGCGGAGTAAGGCCTCATCGTTGCCGGCAGCTCGAAGACCGGTAGCCTTGTCGTACCAGTCCATGGCCTCCCGGAAACAGTGCCAGGCCATGGGTTGGCTGCCGGGCCAGTTGGCCCCCAACAGCGCCTTGCCCCGTCGTTCGGCGATCAGGCCCGCGTAGTAGCTGCGGTCGTAGGCCGACTCCAGGCGGGGCAGCACCTCTTTGGCCGCCGCCTCGCTGGCGCCGTGAGCACCGGCGAACTGGTCGGTCCGCGTCAGCAACAGCATCACCAGCGCCTCCTGATTGGCCGGGTCCAGGTCCAGCACGTCGAGACAAATGCTCTCGGCCGCGTCGGGCTCGTTCAACAGCCGGTAGCGTTCGGCCTTCTCGAGCGCTCCGGGAATCCCGGAACCGCTGATCGGTTTCAATTCGAACATGGTACCTCCCAACTGACAGGGAGCAGGAAGCAGGAAGCAGGAAGCAGGAAGCAGGAAGCGGGGAGCGGGGAGCGGGGAGGTGAGGAGGGCAGAACGACCTGCTCCCTGCTGCCTCCTTCCTGCTCCCTGTTTTCATGGTCCCGCCACCTTCTTGGTCATGAGCCCCACCAGCTTCACGATGGGATCGAATGCGTCGTCCATCACCCGCTCCTTGAGCGGGATGATGGCGTTGTCGGTAATGGTGATGTTCTCGGGACACACCTTGGTGCAGCACTTGGTGATGTTGCAGTAGCCGATGCCGTGCGCCTTGCGCAGCTCTTCCCGGCGGTCCAGGGTGTCCAGCGGGTGCATCTCCAGCGCCGCGGCATACACCAGGTAGCGGGGGCCGACGAACTCCTCGTGCAGGTGATGGTCCCGCAGCACATGGCATACATCCTGGCACAGGAAACACTCGATGCACTTGCGGAACTCCTGCACCCGGTCCACGTCCTGCTGTTCCATCCGCCAGGTTCCGTCCGTCGCGTCCGGCCTTCGGGGCGTGAAGGGACGGATCTGTTTCTTGACCCGGAAATTCCAGCTCACATCGGTGACCAGATCGCGATGATGGGGAAAGGCCCGCATCGGCTCGATGGTAACCGGCTCGCTCAGGTCGACCTCACTGAGCCGAGTCATACACATCAGGCAGGGATGGCCGTTGACCTCGGCCGAGCAGGAGCCGCATTTCCCGGCCTTGCAGTTCCAGCGGACGGCGAGGTCGGGGGCCTGGGTGGCCTGGATCTGGTGGACGGCGTCGAGGACGACCATTCCCTCCTCCACCTCCACCCCGTACTTCACAAATACTCCTTGGCCTCTCTCTCCTCGCCAGATTTCGAATTCGGCTTTACCCATCACCACCCTCCCACTCCCGTTCCGGGTTCCGCGTTCCGGGTTCCTCGTGCGGTGCAGCGTTCGGTGCCGAGTGCCGGATTCGGTGCAGGGTGCTCGGGATGGAGCGCACCGGGCACGCGGCACCAGGCACCGCACGCAGCACCGCACCCGGTACCTGGAACCCGGAACGCGGAACGGTTCATTTGTATTTCTCCACCAACGCCTTGAGCGCCGCCGTCACCCCCACCACCGGCTCCCGGCGTACCTCCATCCTTCCATCAGGCCCCTTCTGCACCACCAGATTGAACCCGCCGTATTCCGCCTGCTTCTCAGGATAGTCATCTCGGAAATGCCCACCCCGGCTCTCCCGTCGTTCGAGCGCCGAGCTCACCAGCGCATCCGAGACGGTGAGCAGGTTTTTGAGATCCAGGGCCGTGTGCCATCCGGGATTGTATTCCCGGTTCCCCGGGACCGCCGCCTTTCCGGCCCGGTGCCACAGGGCCGCGAGCTCTTCCCGGGCCCGGAGCATTTCATCCTCGCGCCGCACGATGCCCACCAGATCCTGCATCATGAGTTGCAGGTCGTGCTGAATGGCGTAGGGATTCTCTCCGCCGGCCCGTTCGAACGGCTCCAACGCCTCCGTTGCCGCCTGGGTGACCTCACCCGGATCAGGCGTCAGCGCCGCATGCTCCTGGGCGAACGCCGCGGCGTATTCGCCGGCCCGCTTCCCGAACACGATGAGATCCGAGAGCGAGTTGCCGCCCAGCCGGTTGGCGCCGTGCAGACCGGCCGCCACCTCCCCCGCGGCGAACAACCCCGGCAGGGTGGACATCTGGCTGTCCCCGTCGACCCGGACCCCGCCCATGATGTAGTGGGTGGTGGGGCCCACTTCCATCGGGGTGGTGGTGATGTCGATGTCGGCCAGCTGCTTGAACTGGTGATACATGCTGGGCAGCTTGCGGCGGATGTGCTCCGCCGCGTTCGGCAGCCGCTCCTTGATCCACGCGATGTCGAGGAACACCCCGCCGTGGGGGCTGCCCCGCCCTTCCCGCACCTCGTGGACGATGCAGCGGGCGACGTGGTCGCGGGTGAGCAGCTCGGGCGGGCGGCGGGCCTCCCGGTCGCCCATCACATACCGCCAGCCTTCTTCCGGCGTGCCGGCGGTCTGGGGTTTGTAGTTGTCGGGAATGTCGTCGAACATGAAGCGGCGTCCCTGGTTGTTGACCAGAATGCCGCCCTCCCCCCGGACCCCCTCGGTGACCAGAATACCCCGCACGCTGGGAGGCCACACCATGCCGGTGGGGTGGAACTGGAGAAACTCCATGTCCTGCAGCGCGGCGCCCGCATGGTAGGCGAGGGCGTGGCCGTCGCCGGTGTATTCCCAGCTGTTGCTGGTGATGGAGTAGGCCCGGCCGATACCGCCGGTCGCGAGCACGATGGCCCGGGCCCGGAACAGCCGGAAACGGCCCCGTTCCCGATCGTACGCCAGCGCGCCTGAGACCCGGCCCTCGCGAGTGAAGAGGGTGACGACCGTCACCTCCATGTGCACGTCGATGCCCTGGTGGACCCCGTGGTCTTGCAGAGTGCGGATCATCTCGAGCCCGGTGCGGTCGCCCACGTGCGCCAGCCGGGGGTAGCGATGGCCTCCGAAGTTGCGCTGCAGGATCCGGCCGTCCGGCGTGCGGTCGAACAAGGCGCCCCAGGCCTCCAGCTCCTTCACCCGCGCCGGCGCTTCCCTGGCATGCAGCTCGGCCATCCGCCAGTTATTGACGTACTGGCCGCCCCGGAGGGTATCGGTGACGTGCACTTCCCACCCATCCCGCTCATCCACATTGCCCAGCGCAGCCGCCACGCCCCCTTCCGCCATGACGGTGTGGGCTTTGCCAAGCAGCGACTTGCAGACCAGGCCGACGGAGACTCCCCGGGCCGCCGCCTCGATCGCCGCGCGAAGCCCGGCGCCCCCGGCGCCGATGACCAGGACATCGTGATCGAACGTCTGGACCTCGGGACTCACAGAATCCTCAGGTCGGTCCAGATCCCCATGGAACAGAGTCGGATGTAGAGGTCGGAGAAGGCCACCACGATCAGGCTGGTCCAGGCCCAGCGGTGATGCGCCAGGTTGAGACAGGTCGCGCAATTGTAAGGCACCCGGAATCCGGGCTTCCGGGAGAACTGATCCCGGAACCCGCCCAGGATGTGGCGCATGGAATGACACCCGATGGTGTAGCCCGCCAGGCAGACGACATTCAGCGCCAGCACCACCGTGCCGACTCCGATGCCGAACCGGCTGGTACCGGTGGCGGGGTCGGTGAACCACAGCGCCTTCCACACATCCCACGTCAGAATGAAGAGGAAGACGACGGCGATGGCCATGAAGTAGCGGTGGATATTCTGGAACACCAGCGGAAAGTAGCGCTCGCCCAGGTAGCTCTGGCGCGGTTCACCCACGCTGCAGCCCGGCGGATCGGCCCAGAACGCCTTGTAATACGCGCCTCGGTAGTAGTAGCAGGTGAACCGGAACAGCGCCGGAAACGGCAGAATGATCAAGGCGGGCGAGAACGGCAGCCACCCCGGCCACCATCCCGGCTTGGGCCCGAACCAGGCATGGGACGAATCACCGAAGATCTCGGGGCTGTAGAAGGGCGAGAGATAGGGACCGAAGGTGTAGTGCGCGTTCTGGAATGCCGCCCAGGTGGCGTAGACGACGAACGCTGCCAGGATGATGAAGATGACCAACGGCTGCACCCACCAGTTGTCGCGCCGCCGAGTCTCGAAGGCCTTGCGGCGGATGAGCGGGACCGTCGCGTGCGTCATGCCGGAGGCTCCCTGAACCGGTCGAAGATGGTCGAAGATAGTCGAACCCGCCCTGGAACGGTGCAGGTTCGGTGCAGCCGGATTCCGTTCATATTGACAGGTCCCGCGGGGCAGCCTACCCTAGGCTCAGGCATGAAAAAAGAGCCGCAGTAGGCGGCCCCTTGGCGACCGAGGCAGGCGACCTCGTGAGTTGAAGGCGCGGCGAGCATTGGGTTCGCATGCGCCTTTTGCATT